>CAZNHE010000088.1:0-12527 GCA_964572735.1 uncultured Chitinophagales bacterium
CAAAATAGTCCAATTGTGCCAGTTGTTTTGCCGTTTCGAAGCCAATTCCTTTGTTAGCTCCTGTTATTAGTACTGTTTTCATTGTTTTGTCTTTTGTATAAAAATTAATTGTCGTTTATTCAAGAAACCTCATATCATCTTTGCTCAGTTTTATGTCCGTTGCTTTTATATTTTCTTCTAAATGCTCTATAGATGTGGTTCCAGGAATGAGGAGCATATAAGGAGATTTATGTAGCAACCAAGCAATATTCAGTTGTGCAATGCTTACTCCTTTTGCATCTGCAACTTCTTTCATTTTGTTTATCTCATTGGGAAAAGAGGTCTGAAGTGAAAAGAAAGGTATAAATGGAATTTGATTTTCTTCGCACAAAGGCAGTACCTCACCACCTTGAAATCCATATAGGCTGTTTGGATCAGTAACCCGCTGCGTATAGCTATACATATTTTCTACGGTTGCAATTTTTCCCATCTTGATGGCTGTGTTAAATTGATCCACAGTAATGTTAGTAAGGCCTAAGTGTAAAATTTTACCTTCACTTTGCAGTTCAAACATAGTTTCCAAGCCCTCTACATAATCTCCCGGACTATTCTGGGCTTTACCATAATGCACCAGAGGCAACTGTTCCAATTGGAGCTCTTTTAGATTGTTTTCGACACTTAATCTTAGTTCGTCAGGTCTCCCGTAGGGCAACCAGCTTTTATCAGCCCCTCTTTTTGCTCCTACCTTAGTTGCAATAATAAGACTGTCTGGATATGGGGATAAAGCTTCTGCCAATAATTTATTAGTTACCCCCGGCCCATAAAAATCAGCTGTGTCAAAAAAGTTTACACCTAAATCTACTGCTTTTTTTAAGAGTTTAATAGCTCCGTTACGGTCTTGCGGTTCGCCCCAAACATCTTCTCCTGTTAAACGCATCGTACCATATCCGAAACGGTTTACGGTCAATGGATTTTTACTTTCTCCGGCAATCGTAATTTCTTGCGTATTCATATAGGGTTTAATTTTTCGGTTATTATTATTTTTAAAACTTGCTTATAAAAGCCTGTTTAAACTTTTTTCAATAAAAGTTTCATATCGGTAATTTTGCCCACATATAGAAACCATAAAGAAGTTGAGATTCATTAAGTAGCAAAAAATTTTAACTATTCTTAATTCCTTAATGGTTCTTATTTTTAAACCAGCGCGAAATATTATTGCTTGCTGTTATTGAATGCTAAAAGTCATTGTACTACGATTTAAAAAAAGCATCCGCAAATTCCTTTGCAAAATCATTCAGTTTCACTTTCCCGGTTATTACTTTGGGTCTGTGGCGGGAAAATTCCTGTGCCATTAATCCTTTATGAATTGGCGCCTGCATTTCAACGATATCTGATGCAAGTTTTGGAGACAATCCAGTCATTTCCAGTCCTCTTTGCATTTCTTTATCCGTTATTGTCACCCATTTCAAATGAGGCTTTTCGATAGCGGTACCTATGATTTTTGCAGCTTCATTGCACGTCATTTCATCACTGGCCACATAACGAACTTTGTTGCTGTGATCAGCACGGGTAATTTCGTCAACTATAGCATCGGCGATATCAGCAGGAGCCGACAATACAATTCTGTCTTCTCCTCCAAAGGTAGCAGCAATAAGGTCTTTTTCTTTAATCACAGTTATAGAATCGAAAAAATTGGAATAAAAATATCCCGGACGAATATGGGTAACGGAAGCATCTGACAATTCATTAAGAATGTTTTCTGTATCCTTATATGAGGTGATTACCCCGGCTGCCCAGCCACTTAAAGCGATCGCCCGTTTTATTCCTGCTTTTTGAATGGAGCGTGCGTAGTTATTGCTGATTTTTTTAAACCAAGCTATAAGATCGGGATCCTTAAAATTAAAAGGTGTCATACAATACACGGCATCGGCTCCCGTAAATGCTCTTGTGAGAAAATCGACATCTTCTATGGAACCAATGGCAGCCGTTGCTTCCATAGCTTCAATATCTTTTTGCCTATCGGGATTGTGACTGATAACGGTAACCGAATGTCCTTTTTGTACTAATTTTTCTGTTAGTGGCTTGCTGATGTTTCCCAATGAACCTGTTATGATGATTTTCATAAAATTTGAATTTATTGGTCCCAGTATAGGGTATAAAACCCTGCACTTTTAGTGCAGAACTTTAGTATTTCGAGAAGTTCCTAGGGGAATGTATATTCTGGTTATGGGCAAAGGAATACGAAAAGGTTCTCATACGGTAAGCCGACTAACGTGTCATGTGGTATGGGTTACGAAATATCGGTATAGTGTACTCAGAGGGGATGTGCAAAAGCGTTGTCGGGAACTCATCATTCAGGTTTGTGAAGTAGAAGAAGTGATCATATTGAAAGGAGTAGTCAGTAAAGATCATATTCACATACATATAGAATATCCACCGCGGATCGCGCTAAGCGGACTGGTAAAACGGCTGAAGGGTCGAACTTCCCGGTTGCTACAGAACGAATTTCCAAGGTTGCGGGACAGGTATTGGGGACACCATTTCTGGGCAACGGGCTATGGTGTGTGGAGCACAGGCAATATCACCGATGAAATGGTTCAGGAGTACCTGGAGCATCACAGAGGCAAAGATGGAGGAGATAACTCGGACTTTATCATGGAGTAGGACTTTCAGTCCGAAACCCGAACCCCTGCACTTTCAGTGCAGGGTATTTTCAGTTTTGGTTATAAACTTCTGCAAATTCCTTTGCAAAATTCGCCAGTTTCACTTTTCCAAACGTTGGTCTGTTCCGTAAATAATCTTCTATTAATATGCGCTGATTACCGCCCGTATACATCTCAACATATGCGGCCGCGATCTCCGGGTTCATTCCAGCCTCGATTACACCATTTAGCATTTGCTCGTCAGAAATGATTTCCCATTTTAAATCGGGCTTGCCGATGGCACCACCTAAAATTTTTGCCGTTTCATTATAGGTAAGCTCGTCACTTGCCACATATCGAACCTTTCTGTCCTCCGGATGGCGGATTTCTAATTCTTCGGCAACAGCTGCTGCTATATCTACAGGAGAAACCCAGCTGGCAAGAGCTTCACCGCCATAGTTAGCGGTAATAATACCTTGTTGTTTTATCATGGGTATAAAAGCATACAAATTATAATAGAAGCCCGTGGGACGCATAAAGGTTATGTTTATTTCAGATGGGAGTTTGTCCAAGATGGTCTCCGCAATGTGATGCAAACGGAGCAACCCATTCCCTTTTGCCAAGTGGGCGCCTATGCTGCTGAGATGGACCACCCGTTCTGCTCCGGATTGCTCAATAGCCCGGGCATAATTATTGACGATAGTATGGACTTCCTTCGTCAAATCAAGAGTTGGGTCATTATAATTTCCCGGAGGGACCATGGTATATACGGCATCCGCTCGGGTAAAGGTAGTCGTAAGAAGATCAACATCTTTTATGGAGCCAATAGCTGCCTTTGCGCCTAATGCTTCAATGTCTTTTTTCCTTTCGGGATTGCTGCTGATGACGGTAACCGTATGTCCTTGTTGAACCAGCTCTTTTGTGAGTGGTTTACTGATGTGGCCTAACGAGCCTGTTATTATAATTTTCATGAGTGTTCTACCAATATTAAGTCCCTCCGGGACGTACTTGGCTGTTCAGGTGATTATTGGTTAGATTGTTAACTGATGCTGGTTTAAACCGTACAACACAAAGGTCGGTACTCCGGGAGTTTCCCGCGTAGCCTAATCTCTGATTGTTGTAGCCGTTTCTTCTATTTATTATGATGCCGGTTAACAGGTGTCCTGACTTTTGAGACCCAAGAAATGATGAAGTTTTTCTTTCTTCAATATTTGTGAACCTGGCGTTCTCAGCGGTTAATACGAAGCGCCCCATCGGTCTCATTCTTGTTCTATATGCCGGCATCTCCCGAAAATTTTACCTGTAAACCGATAATCCCGGTAAATTGGAAAAGAAGGCCTCACAATCATAATGCAAAACCATCCCGGAGGGATCCAATATTGGTAGAAACCAAGTCGCCTTTCACACGCCGTGCCTTTAGGTACGGCATATGCTACAGAACCGGTTTGAATGTGCACCGTTCATCCCGCTTGAACCGCCCAGCACATATTCTGTACCTGACGGCACAGGGTGATGTGGGGTATCATTCGTATTCTACCCATATTAAGTCCCTCCGGGACGAGCGGTTTGTTTGTTGTCTCTCGGGATAGGTTCAAGGACATTCCGTTGAGTTGTAGGTCGGCTTTTGGAAGAGAAAATGAACGGAGCTATCTCCCAAATTCATCCATAGCCCGATGCCATCTCGGAGGAGATAAAATATTAATAGCGGATCCTATCCCAAAAAAAATCAACTATTCTCCTGTGCCATCCCGGCGGGATCCAATATCGGTAGAAAACTTTTCCAATGCCGTGCCTTTAGGTACGGAATATGTTACAGCACCGGTTTGAACAGATAGCGTTCATCGTAATCAACATGAGCCGACTCTAAAAGTGCAACATATTCCTCCATGAAGGTTCTTTTTCTGTGATGTTCTTCCTGGTTTTTTATGTATGTAATCACACGCGGCACCTGTGATTTGGAATATGAAAAGGCTCCAAATCCCGCCTGCCACGAAAAACGGGCACTGACAAAACCCTTTTGGTTTATCCATCCGGAGGAATCCTTCTTTATCATTTTCATTAAGTCGGACAGAGCCTGTCTTGGCCGCATGCCAAATAAAATATGAACATGATCCGGCATTCCGTTGATCTGCAGCATCTTGTGTCCCTGATTCCGGACAATTCCGGTGATATATTGATGTAATTCCTCTTTCCATTCCTGATGAATGAGAGAATATCTGTTTTGGACGGCGAAAATTGCCTGAATATGAATTTGTGTATAGGTGTTTGCCATAATAATTTATGTGACGGTGTACCTTGTGGCACAGTATGTTGAGGATTTCTATTTAAGAAGACCCGTATACGGGGTATCCCTTACACAAATTGATAATATCTTTAATGTTTATAATCCGCTTCCGGCGGATGTGCTTGTCATTTCTGAATGATCAATTATTCATTGTGAATTCCATTTATCCAAATTGTGACGTCCGGTACATATTCCGTACCTGACGGCACGGGGAATGGCAGGGCATCAATCGTATTCTACCGACATGAAGTCCCTGACAGGACGTATTTGGCTGTGCAGGTGATTATCGGTCGGATTGTCAACTGATGCTGGTTTAAACAGTATGGCGCATATTCCGTACCTAAAGGCACGGTATGTTAGAAGATCAAGCGCTTTCTACCAATATCAGGTCCCTCCGGGACGAGCGGTTGGTTTTCCCCGGACCCATGTCAGCGCCACTTTACATCATCATTCCGCCGGAAACTTCTATACGCTGGCCGTTAATCCAGCGGGCATCCTCCGTGCACAAGAACGCAACCACGCCACCGATGTCATCGGGCAGACCTGCACGTCCCAGTGCTGTAACGCCTGCGATACGTGCATTAATCTCTTTATTGTCTCTGGTGCGGCCGCCGCCGAAATCTGTTGCTATGGCTCCCGGCGCCACCACATTTGCAGCAATGCCCCGTGGTCCCAGCTCTTTGGCCAGGTATCTTGTAAGCACTTCAATAGCGCCTTTCATAGATCCATAAGCGGAAGAGCCCGGAACCGAGAAACGGGCGAGTCCGGAGGAAATATTGATAATGCGTCCTCCATCATTCAGGAATGGCAATGCTTTTTGTGTTAAGAAGAACACTCCTTTGTAATGGATATTCAGCACTTCATCAAACTGTTCTTCCGTGGTTTCGGAGAATGGCGCGTACAGCGCGGTTCCTGCATTGTTGATCAGGAAATCGATATTCGGGCTGCCGGTTTGCTCTTTCAACTGTGTCGTTAACCGGCTGAAGAATTCATCGAACGTTTTTACGTCGCTGGTGTCCAGTCGAAAAGCGACGGCTTTTTGTCCGAGGGACTGGATTTCCGCTATCACCTCTTCTGCCTTCTGTTGGTTGCTGTGATAGGTGAGTACTACATCAATTCCTTTTTTGGCCAGACTGATGGCCATATTCATGCCCAGACCGCGGCTTCCGCCTGTTACCAATGCGATTTTACTATTTGCTGTTGTCATCGTTTTAAGCTTTTTAATTTTGTGTACCTGTAATTTGATGAAGTAAAGATCGCCCAAAAAACAGGTTTGGAGTTTGCGAACATCAATCTAATATTTGCAAAATTCAAATACAGGGCGTTATGAACGGAATACCAGGGGAGCAGCGGCGGTTTGTTTCTTAAAAAAATTGGAAAAATGGGCTACCTCTTCAAAGCCGAGGCTATAAGCGATTTCAGAGATGTTCCAATCCGTTTGTTTCAACAGAATTTTTGCTTCCTGTATGATCCGTCCGCTAATGATAGCCGTCGTTGTTTTACCGGTGTTTTCTTTTAAAACCTTGTTGAGATGATTTACGTGAATAGCCAGCCGCGCTGCATATTCTTTTGCCGTTCGCAGCTTCAGCCTTTGATGAGTCGATTCAATCGGAAACTGCCGTTCCAGTAGTTCGATGAACAGGGAGGTGATGCGGGCAGAAGCATTTTGAGTGGAATGCAAGCCGGTGGCCGGCTGCAGCTTTTGACCATAATGGATAAGCTCCAATACATAATTGCGGAGCAGATCGTACTTGTACTCATAATCCGAAGTTATTTCCTGTTGCATTTTCCTGAATGTAGGAGCTATTTCGTCTGCTTTGTCATCCGTTATCTCAAAAACGGGATAACCATCCGATTTAAAAATAGGGAGATCGTCTAATGCCACACCGGTTTTGTTTTTTATGAGAAACTCATCCGTAAATATGCAAAAAGAGCCGGACTGATTCTCATCCAGCGGAACCCAGTGGTAAGGCACTTTAGGCGTGGCAAACAACAAGGCATTTTGCTCTACGTCAATGACCTTGTCGGCATACTCGGCCCTGTTTTTTCCCCTGATGAGGCTGATCTTATAATATGCCCTCCGGTTGTAAGGCATGACAGAAGTGCGCTTCACTTTTTCTAATGTTTCCGTAATATCAAAAACATTGAAATGCCCGATATCTTTATTGATACCGGGTGGTAACAGCGTGTGGATATCCTTTCCCCGCGACAGAGCTATTTCCTGATAAAATTCTTCAACGGTGGTACTTTTCAGGCTTTTCATAATAAATTTGATTTGCAAAATTCAAAGGTACCCACTTTTCTGATTATACACCAGGATTAGAGTAACTCCGGGTTTTTCCGATGAAGTTCGATTTTAAAAAAAGGACTGACGCTTATTATAGCACGTCAGTCCTCATTGCGGCAATATTTTGTTAGTGGCACACCCGATTGTCGGCCCGGATTCAAATCGTCATTCTAACGTAACATTCTCAATTTTGCCAGGTCTTCGTCTGTCCTGTTGCCGTGAATTTGAATTTTGGAAAGCTCAGTTTCAATTTGATTGAATTCTTCCTCTGTCAGTTCCACGTTGACAGCACCAAAGTTTTCCTTCATTCTCTCCAGCTTTCTTGAGCCGGGAATGGGTACTATGAAATCTTTTTTGTGCAACATCCATGCTAAGGAAACCTGTGCAGGTGTAGCCTCTTTTCCTTTAGCAAATTGATTCAGTAAATCTAATAATGGTTGATTTGCCACAACGTTATCCTTATCAAAACGTGTGATTACTCTTCTTGCATCTACACCAGCAAATTCTGTATCGACATCAACCTTTCCTGAAAGAAAACCATTAGCTAGAGGAGAGAACGCCATAAAACCTACATTGAGTTCTTCGCACAACGGAATAACCTCTTTCTCATAGGTGCGTTCCATTATAGAATATTCACTTTCTATTGCCGTCACGGGGGTCACACCGTGTGCTCGTTTAATCTCGTCTGCTGTAACCTGGGACAATCCCCATCCGAGTATTTTACCTTCCCTGATAAATTCGCCCATACAATAAGCGACATCTTCCAGCGGGATGTCTTTGTTTACCCTTGCCTGGGTGTATATCTCCACGTGATCGGTGCGAAGTTTTTTCAAAGAATTTTCAAGACGGGTTCTGAGTTCTTCCATTAGATCTTGGGTGAATTTGCCTTCCCAATTTTCAGAAATCCAAAACTTTGTGGAAATAGCCACCTTGTTGCGTATATCCTGTAACGCTTCACCTACCAACTCCTCATTGACGGTATTCATAGCATAAAACTCAGCAGTATTGAACAGGGTGTAACCCATATCATAAGCGGTGCGGATTATTTTCACCGCATCTTCCTTAGTTGGAGTAGTACCGTAACCACCACTAAGCCCCATGCAGCCATAGCCAATGGGGGACACTTCTAAATCTCTTAATTTTCTTGATTTCATTTTTACTGTTTTTAGATTGATAATTAAATTAACGATGCAAAAGTAGCTCGGTTAAGAATGAAATGATTTGCCCAATGGTAAATACGTATCTGTAGCAGATATTTTTTTCCGCTTCCGTTGATCCGAATCAAAACGTCTCTATTACCCATCGAACTCTTTTGTGTTATAGGGACAGATCAAGAGCGAATATGCCACGGCCACAGCGTATCCTGATCCAAAGCATGTTGCCGGCTGCTGTCGTTATCCCTGCAACAGTCGCTCGCTCAGCTCCCAGAGCCGCCTTGCCGAATCAGGGTCAACGGCGTGTGGTACGACGTCGGACGGGACGTCCTGCCCGGCGCCGAAGTCGATGGGTTTCGGGGTGTCCAGTGGTGAGATGTCGTTGTCCTTAAGATAGACACCGCCGATCCCGGCGAGCAATGGACTTGTCGCGGCGAACACACTGGTGGCGGCTCCCTGTTGCGGTGACTTCATCCCACGGTAGGGATCGACGATCTGCCGTCCGGATTCGTCGATGAGTCCCATGGCCAGCAGTTGGTCATCGCTCAGCCAGGGTATCCGCTCTTCGCCCTCGGCCAGGAAGGGTCCCAGGTTCGTGGTGATGATGATGCCCGGGTGCACAGCGTAGCCGTGGATTCCGTCATCAGCCCACCGACGGTCCAACTCGACGGCGAATAGTATGTTGGCGGTCTTGGACTGGCCGTAACCGAGCATGCCCATATCGTCGTAACCGGTGGTGAAGTGTAGGTCGTCCCAGCGGATATCGGACAGGCGGTGGCCGCCGGATGTTACGTTGACGACCCGGGCGCCGTGAGCAGCGCGCAGGGCAGGTAGTAAACCAAGCGTCAGTTGGAAGTGGCCAAGATGGTTGGTCGCGAACTGCGACTCATAACCACGCGCGTCTCGCAGCAGCGGACCACCCATGATGCCGGCGTTGTTGATGAGGATATGGAGCGGACGGCCGGAGTCGAGATACCGGGCAACGAAGTCGTCGATCGATACCGGGTCGAGAAGGTCGAGACGACCGGTCCCGACTCGCTCGATTCCGGTCATCGCGGAGGCGGCACGGTCCGGGTTGCGTGCGGCCACGGTGACCGATGCACCCGCCTTGCTGAGTGCACGGGTAGTTTCCAGGCCGATTCCGCGGTGACCGCCGGTGACGATGGCATTCTTGCCCGACAGGTCAATGCCCTCGAGCACTTCGTCGGCCGTCGATGCCGCAGTGAAGCCGGACCCGATGGGGTGTTGCTTCCGGTTCATGATTTCATAGTCATTTTTCATTTTATCACTTTTAAATTAACATTAACGACACAAAGATACCCCGGATAAGAATGAAATCATTTGCCATATGGCAAAAAGTGATTTAGCGAATATTTTTTCTGATTCTGCTTAATGAAGATTGGGTAATTCCTAAATAAGAAGCGATGTAAGATAGTGGAACGCGATTGGCAAATGTTGGAAATTTTTCCATAAACATTAAGTAGCGTGTAGTAGCGTCCTGTTCAACTAATGGACTTCTCCTTTCCAATTTTTCAGTAAGCGTTTTTGTAGTTATTTTTTGAATGATAGCTTCCCAGCCAACAATGGTATTAGAAATTTCTTTCCAATCTCTATTTGAGAATACAAGAAGTTTGCAATCGTTAGCTGCCTGGATATATTCGGTGAAAGGTTCGTTATTTACATTAAAAAGCAAATGGTTTTCGTCGAAAAAGTAGCGTGTGATTTCTTCACCTTTGTTGTTGTAATAGCAAATACGAAGGATACCTTCAACAATGAAAGCAACTTGTGTTAAGACTTTTCCCGCTTCTGCAAAATATGTGTCTTTTTGAAGCTCTGATACCCTGGCTTTTTTAGAAATAAAGTCTATTTGCTGCTGGTTTAAATTGCCAAACTGCAAAATGTATTCAATGAATTCTTTCATAGCCGTAAGCTAAGCATAATTATTTGCAGATGGCTTGCCATATGGCAAAAAGTAAAACTGGAATTCCAAATTTGTGTTTCAATGACAAGAAATTCCTTCGGGTCTGAAAAATAGATATTGATTATCCATGAGTGGGATATTTTATCCGGCATCTAACTACAACCACTCATCCTAAAAAATCCGGTGGATAAAGTTCCTGGCCATATTTTTCCGCTAACAATTTTACTTTTTCCAGGTCTTCCTGAGTTAAATCAGGAGGAGGTAAAAAGATTCCCTGTTCAACGGGTTTCCCTATTTCCTGAAAAAAGCGGTCTAAGCCCGCCGGCACGACGGTGCATAATAAATGGGCAACATCATTTGTCGTATTTTTAAAACAATGAACCGCGCCACCCAAAGGAATATTTACAAAAGCACCTTTTTTAGCCGTATAACTCCCATTTTCCATTTTAAATTCAATTTCACCTTCAACCACATAAAACATTTCCTGTATATCCTTATGCGCATGAGGTCCGGGGCCGCCACCGGGTGGTATCAGCATGTCAATCACTGCGTAATTTCCATCCGTCTGTTCTCCTGAAATGAGAATCCGGTAGGTGTCGCCCACGACTGAAAGACCTTGTCCTTGTTCCGTATCTACTGTGGTAATGGTTTTATTTACACTCATTTTCTTTTTCGTTATGTTACAATGTTGAGCCACTCCGAGAGACTTCTTCGGAGTGGCATTTTTGCATTTATGGACTTTTCAGAGCAAACCCAATCTTTGATGGTTGGGCACAGATGATCTAATCATTCAGCTTCCACCGGAGCAAGTGCAGGATAGTCGGTATAGCCCGCTGCGCCCGGAGTGTAGAGCGTATTAAAATCAACCTCGTTGAGCGGTGCACCTTCCCTGATTCGTTCCACGAAATCCGGGTTGGCCAGAAATGAGCGGCCGAATGCCACCAGATCGGCAAAACCTTCATGCAGTTTCTGTTCGGCCGTTTCCGGGGTAAGTCCGTTGGAAAGAATGATAATGCCGGAATAGTTTTCCCGGATGGCATCAAATGTCTTCTGTGGGATTCCGGGATTTGCGCCGATGTGGATGTATGCAATCCCGGTTTCTTCCATTTTTCGGGCAAGATGAGCATAGGTCGTGTGTACTTCCTCTTCGTCGTAAACTTTTAAGTCGCCAAGGGTTGAAAATGGAGAGAAACGTATTCCAACATGCTTTTCCCCGATGGCTCGGGCAACGGCCTGTACCACTTCAACCCCGAAACGGCTGCGGTTTTCTATGCTTCCTCCGTACTCGTCGGTGCGGATATTTACATTCGGATTTAAAAACTGCTCTACCAGGTAACCATTGGCACCATGAATCTCCACGCCGTCAAAGCCTGCGGCCATCGCGTTTTCGGCAGCTTGCACAAAACCGGCTATAACGTTCTTTATACCCTCTTTGGTTAACGCTTTGGGAGGCGTGTGCGGTTGGAGGCCTTTGGTATCGGTAAATATTTCACCGTTCGCAACAATAGTACTGGGGCCCACCGGTTTTATTCCGTCCGGCAGGTTGTCGATATGGGCAATCCGGCCGGTGTGAATCAGTTGAAGGAATATCTTGCTGTTTTCCTGATGAACCCGTGAGGTAACTTTTTTCCACGCCTCAGTCTGTTTCTCAGAAAAGATGCCGGGAATGCGCGGGTAGCCGAGGGCCTCGGGAGAGGGGGCCGTCCCTTCGGTAATGATTAAGCCCGCACCGCTTCGCTGATGGTAATATTCAGCCATCAAATCGTTAGGCAGGTTATCCGTAGCCCGTGATCGGGTCATTGGGGCCATTACAAGGTGATTTTTCAGGTTCAGCCCGTTTTTACTAAAAGGAGTTAACATCTTTTTCATTTGCTTTGATTTTGGTTTTAATTTCAAAGCAAATTTATGCTACGAGAAGAGGCTTAAATAATCGGGTATATCAGAAAAATAGTCCTATCCGACAGAAGAATATTTTTTAGGAGTGAGGTCATAGTGTTTTTTGAACAATCTGCTAAAATGGCTCAGATTGGTGAATCCCAATTGATATCCTACCTCCGAAACCGAATAACCCGATTGTCTGAGCAGAAAGGCGGCCTCTCCCATTCGCACTTTTTGATAATAGTTGTAAATGCTGTCTCCGAACACCTGTTTGAAAAGGGTAGTCATTTTGGTTTCACTCATAGCTATCATTTTAGCCAGATCGGCCAGTTTGGGCGGTTCTCTCAGGTCTGCCAGGATGGCGGCACGAACGACATAGAGC
>CAZNHE010000089.1:0-12352 GCA_964572735.1 uncultured Chitinophagales bacterium
CCCTCCATTATCAGCGCCGCCCCGAACATGGACCTTGTAGAAACGGGCTGGCTGTCGTCCGTTCCCTATATTTTAGCCATCATAGGGATGATCAGCGCGTCCTGGTTTTCCGACAAGACCCTTAACAGGAAAATATTCGTATGGCCGTTTCTCCTGGCCGGCGCCCTGGCATTTTATGCATCCTACCTGATCGGAACCAGTAACTTCTGGTTGTCGTTTGTGTTGCTTGTCATTGCAGGAGGCGCCATGTATACACCATATGGCCCGTTTTTCGCTATCATCACCGAAATTCTGCCGCGCAACGTTGCAGGAGTGTCCATGGCTCTGATAAACAGTATGGGTGCTCTGGGATCGTTTATCGGTTCTTATATTGTGGGATACCTGAACGGAACCACGGGCGGGTTCGGGGCATCCTATATTTTCATGGCGGGCGCCCTGCTGCTTTCCGCCTTCCTGACGGTAATTGCGGTGAAAAACACTTCCAGAGAAAGGAAATTTACAGTGACGGAAAGGGCTGTTTAACCGGTATCGGGCAACGTCTTCGGGAAACAATACCCCGGCAGACACAGCAAACATCCAGTGCCATGATGTGTGGGATCTTTACCCTTCATTTCACCTTTACATGTCCTTCTGAGTTTCCGCTATTGGAGGCAAACATGGAAGAAATAATGAAACTCCTGTCTTCATAATAAAAAATCGCCAGGGAGAGACGGAGGATGATATTTTAGGGAGAAAATCACGGGATCCTTTCTCTACCTTACTCTTGTCTGTCATTCCGGCCTCCATTGCCGGGAGCAGACATAGGAGGAATGAACAAAACGCACCTCATCATGATGAACAATATTATGGGCGGCAAGGAATCCCGCCGGCAAAGGGTAACGGGTAATATCCGTCTATAATCGGGGCTCATAAAAAAAAGTAACACCGGAAGTCGGGATATTTCCGGTGTTACCCTATGCAGGAAACGAGTGACCGCTAACTTTTGTACTCTAACCTTAATCCTTGCGTTAGCTCCACGTGCGATCCCACGAATGCGATTTGTTCCATTTCGGGGTCGGTTCAAAATAGCCGCCGCCTTTTACCAGGTGCTGCCTGACGACTTCCTCATTGAGCTCCACACCCAGACCCGGTTTTTCCGGGACGGCAACATATCCTTTGTTTATAATCGGTTTGTCAATGCCGGTTACCAGATCATCCCAATAGGAATAATAGATCCCGTTATCTTCCAGGGCGGTGAAGTTTTGAGTGGCTGCTGCGGCGTGCACGCTTGCCATGTACGATACAGGCGTTGCATAATGGTGAAGCGCCATGGCAACCCCGTGTTGTTCTGCATAATCACCGATTTTCTTGGTCTCCAGGATGCCGCCCGCAGAGTTGATATCGGGATGAACCATGTCGACGGCACGGGCGTCAATCAGGGGTTTGAAGCCATCCAGCAGATAGATGTCTTCGCCGGTGAGGGTCGGGGTAGTAGTGGAATCCGTGATTTGCTTCCATTGTTTGGTGTAGAACCAGGGAATGAGGTCCTCCATCCAGGCCAGATCGTACGGCTCCATTGCACGGGCGAGTTTTATAGCTTCATTCATGCCGAAATGTCCCCAGTGATCGGTTGACAGCGGCACTTCATAACCAACATTTTTGCGTACATCAGCCACAAACTCCACCAGCCGGTCGATACCCTTCGGGGTAATCTGAACCCGGTTGAACGGATGTTTGGTCATTCCAAAACTCCCGGGCGTACGATCCCATTGTCGCAGCCTGCCGTTTTTCTCCCAGAATTTTGTATTTACGAGCGTTCCGGGAATATCCTCTACCAGCTCGATTCCTATATCCATCTTGAGCCAGGTAAAACCCATCTCAAGTCTTTCTTTCATACGTTTGGCAAAAGCCTCAGGGGTTTTTTCAGTAGCTGTGGTATCACAATAAATGCGAATCTTATCCCGGTATTTGCCGCCCAGCATTTGATACACCGGCACCCCGTACGCTTTTCCGGCCAGATCCCACAGGGCTTCTTCCACAGCGCAAACACCCCCGGCCTGCCGGCTTTCGCCTCCGAATTGTTTAATTATTCTGAAGAGTTTTTCCACATTACAGGGATTTTCACCCAAAATCCGGCTTTTCAACATCAGGGCGTACCGTTTATCGGCCCCATCGCGGACATCTCCCAGCCCGGTGATACCCTGATTGGTATAAATTTTTACGATCGGGCAGATTTCAAAATCCGCAATCCTCATATCCGTGATTTTAAGATCGGTCGGACTGGAATTTCGATTTACGTTTTGGGCGGCATGAGCAATCTGATCCTGAAAAGGAAAAGACATGAGTCCCGCAAGGCTGAGACCACCCATGCCCGCTTTCTTCAAAAAATCTTTACGGCTGCATCTTCCTCTTGCTTCCGTTTCATAACCCGTTATATCATCAGCTTTCTGGTTTTTCATGATAGTTCAATATGAATGATTAATGTTTGCAAACAGGTATCGCATCCACAGTGTCTTTGCAACAACTTTGGATGACAGGGGAAAATGTGCCTTTAATAGCGACATTTGCCGCTGAACGGATTCCTCCCATGCTGTTCTTTTTAAATACTCAGGTTTCCGGCCGACCGGGATCCCGGAGTATTATCAGATCCCATTCGTACTTCTTCACTTATGCGATTTTAAAAGATGATCGATGGTTTCTTCACCGACGCCAAGTTTTGTTTCCAGTGCCTTTTCATTCTTTCTGAGCCAGTTGGTAAAATCGGTATTAATTTTGTCGGTCCAGCGGGAATCCATCTGTCCGGCGGTATAAGTCCCGTCTTTCACCCGCTGATGGGCAAATTCGTCTTGTACACGGATCATTTCAGAGCGCTTTACTACCTCGGCTGCCAGTTGGGCAGGGATGAAAACCACGCCTTCCTTTTTGGCAAGCACCACATCGCCGGGCAGTACGGTAGCGTGACCAATTCGGATAGGAGTATTCAAACCGGTGAGCATCATTTGTTGCAGATAAGAAGGATTCCAGTTTCTGACGAAGGCATTAAATCCGTCGATTGCTTCAAGCCCCGCCAGGTCTCTGACCGAGCCATTGAACACTACGCCGTTACCGGAATTAGCGTAAATAGTATTTCCAAGGCGATCTCCGATCAGGGTGCCGTCTTGTGCTTTCCCGTATCCGTCGGCCACGTAGACATCCCCCTTTTGAAGCTCATCGATAGGCCAGCTGTTCATGGCTCCGGAGCGCCCGTTTTTATGACCGCGCTCTTCCATACGTTTCTGCATTCCCGGCCTGGAGGGCATATAGGCGGCGGTTACGGCCCGGCCGACAATCGGCTGATCGGGATGAATGATAGTCCATCCTCCTTCATACTGATTATAGTAGCCTTCGGAGCGGAGTACCCCCCACGCTTCCTCAATGCTGACGTTCTTCATCCGCTTCAGGATATCATCCGAAACCTTCGGGCGACCATCAGGGAATCGTGCTCCTTTCCAGTCCTGGGTATAAAAAATAAGCTCTTTCCTTGAGATGGTTTGGGCGTATGATGATTGCGCCAATACCAGAAAAATCGTCACAAGTAGCAGTAAATACCGCACATTTTCCCTTGGCCTCATGGTAATCTCTTTTATGGTTGTTGTTTACTTTTCAAATGATACGCTCTTCGTTTGCAGCACGGCAAAAGGAAAAAACAATAGCATATCCGTTTAAACTCCGGATATGCCGGATGCTTTTCTTCACTGCTTCCCGGGTTATCTGTGATATTTATCATCAATTCCTTCCAATACGACTGCACTCTTGCAGGGATCCTCTGCCTGCATATTTCTATGTAAACGAATATGTTCAGAGCTACCATGACAAAAGGATTCAATTGTTGCCAAAGCCCGGCTGCCGGGCAGGGCAGTATGAATCCTTCCAACAGCCGGTCATCTACACCGGGACGCACTAATAGTTCGGGTTTTGTTTCAACCGGGGGTTTACATTGATTTCCTGCTGAGGTATGGGGAAGTAGCGGTTTCTCGGCGATTTATAGCCTAAAGGGCCCAATTCTTTTTCTGCCAATCCCCATCGTCGAAGATCATCGAGCCGGTCGTATTCAAATGCAAGTTCCACCCTTCGTCCATGGACAATGGCATTGAAAATCTCCTGTTTGTTACTGACCGGGTACTCGGCGGTCGGGTAATGTGGCATGCCAACGCTGGGACGATCTCTGACTTCATTGAGCAGTTTTATTGCTTTGGCAGGTTCATTGTTCTCGTTGGCAGCTTCCGCATCCAGGAGCATGACTCCTGCCAGGCGTATGAGCACGATATTCCTCGACATCGACGGCTCATCACGAACGACAGGATACAGCCCCTTCTTCATAGCATAGCCTGTTGGATCCCAATCCGCTTTGAATACGGGATCAATATCGTCATAAGGATCACCTTCCCGGAATATGCTATAAAATAAGCGTGGATCCCTGCCATTAATCGCTGTCGGGCCATCATAATCTTCAAATTCATCCACCAGATCCTGAGTTGGCAATAAATTGGCATATCCTCCCTTACCCTGAGGATAGTTCAGATTACCTCGCAATTGTCCCTCATCATTATTGGCGCCATCCGTCGTAGCCCAGGCGTTGCCTCCTACCTTTTGGTATTGAACTTCAAAGATGGATTCGGCACTGTTATCAGTGATCCAGAGCTTGCTGAAATCATCAAGCAAGTGATATTCCCCCGATGCAATAACGCTGTCCAGGTATATTTCTGCATGGGGATAATCCTTCTCATATAGATAGACCTTACCCAGATACGCCTGAGCTGCGCCTTTGGTAGCTCTCCCCAAATCGGAACTGCTATACTCCGATTTCAAAGGTAAGCTGGCGGAAGCTACTTTGAGATCTTTAATCATCAGGTCATAGATGTCATTTATCGGACTCTTGGGCTTCTTCGCCTTTGACACATCTTCCGGATCCGCCTCTGTTATGAGAGGTACCTCACCAAAAAGCGTGACGAGATGGAAATAATATAAGGCTCGTAAAAAATGCCCTTCACCCAGAATACGTTTTTTAGCGGCGCCATCCATATCGATAGCCGGGACTTTCTGCAATACAAGATTGGCGCGAAATATGCCTTCATAACAGGCCTGCCAGACGGCATCAAGCTCAGCCAGGTTTGTAGAAAAACTCCACGTATCCAGGGATAATGCGGTTGTATTATTGACGATGATATCGTCTGTGCCGCCCTCCACCACTTTGGGATAATCGTCACTATACATACTTCCTGTCTGTAAGGGAGCATATGCAGCATTTATGGCAGATTCGGCATCAGCACTTGTCTTGTAAAAGCTGTCAACCGTCAGGGAACTTGGAGGCTGGATTTCCAGGAAGTTTTTGCTGCATCCTGTGTATAATAAAACAACCATTATCAGCGACACGGCACTTATCTTTATCAGCGGATTTGCATTTATCCTGTGTTTCATAACATTTCCTTTCATGGTTCGGTCTCGCCCTCTTATGTTATAGTTTCAATTGAATACCGGCTTCAATCGTCCTTGGAATAGGATAAACGCCGTAGTCTATTCCTCTGGTCAGTCCGCTCCTGTTGCCTCCCGACAAGGTGCCTACTTCGGGGTTATAGAAGCGATACCCTGTAAAGGTGAACAGATTTTTTACAGATACATATACCCGCAGGTGGGATATGTTCATAGAACGCAGTAGATCAGAGTTGAAGTTGTACCCAAGCTGCACATTCTGGATCCTCAGATATGATCCGTCTTCAACAAACCGGGTCGAGGGGCGGTCGTTCTGATTAGGATCACCAATAACCGCCCGCGGGACATTTGTATTGCGATGGTCGGGAGTCCAGCGATCAAGCATGGCTGTGGTAGCGTTGTTGTCGCCTTCCCCGTCGTTAATGCCGGCCCAGACAAGATCATAAATATCATGTCCCTGTTTCCCCTGAAGAAATATGGTCATGTCAAAGCGCTTGTATAACAAATTTATGTTGAGTCCATACGCAAAATCGGGGAAAGGACTGCCAATTACCGTTTCATCTTCCGCATTAATCACACCATCATTGTTTAAGTCTTCATACCTGATATCTCCCGGTTCGGCTCCCGGCTGAACTGCATGACTGTCTACATCCTTTTGATCCTTAAACACGCCTTCCACGACATATCCCCAGAAATCGCCGACTTCGCCGCCGGGCCGGGTGATGGTAGTGGCATAATTCGGATCCGAGCTTCTTTGTACTATGATCGGCTCGTTATTACTGCCTAACTTGAGGACCTTATTTTTATTCGTCGACATATTGCCGGAGATGATATAGTTAAGGTCACCCAATTCATTTTGATATTTCACGGCCAGCTCAAAACCATCGTTTTGGATAGATCCTGCGTTTTGAAAGGGACCATTATTCCGGCGTATCCCGGAAGTCGACGGAATGGGAACCTGTAAAAGAATGTCATCCGTCCTTTTGTGATAATAATCCATCACAAAAGAAAGCCGTTCATTGAAAAGTCCCAGATCCAGACCGATATCCGTCTGGGTAGTGGTTTGCCATTTCAAATCACTATTCCCAGGCTGCAGAAAGGTGGCTCCGGGCACCAATGTCTGATCTTCACCAAGAATATATCGGGCATAAGGCTGTATAGTGGCGATAGAGGCGAAATTATCGATGTCCTGACTGCCGACCTGCCCCCAGCTGGCTCGTAATTTTAAACTTGAAATGGCTCCTATCCCCTTCATAAAAGGTTCATTTGTCACCAGCCAGTTGCCGGATATAGAAGGAAAGACTCCATACCGGTTATTCTTGCCGAAGCGGGAGGAGCCATCCCTGCGTACGGCAAGCATAAGGTTATACTTGTCTTTGTATGAATAGTTGAGCCGGCCGATCTCGGACCGAAGGGCCCACCCCGTTTCATCGCCGCTCAGGCTCGACTGCCCGAAGCCGGCTGCAATGGTGCGCACATCGTTACTGGGAAAATCCTGGATGCTTCCGTCAATATCCCTGCTCCATGATTTCTGTTGTGAAAAGCCCGCGAGAAGAGTGAGGCTATGAACGTTATTGAACGTATGCTTATAAGTCAATGTATTTTCTACGAGGTAGACATTTTGGGAAGACCGCCCTTCGCTTAACGTTGCGTATGTGCTGCTACGATTTCCCATTTCATATTTCGGAGTAAACGTTTTTGAATTGTTGAATGCAATGTTCCCTCCCAAATTGAGCCGATAAGAAAGGCCGGGAAGCAGTTTGTATTCTGCATTGACACTGCCAAGCAATTCATTATGGACGGTTTCATCATCCCGTAAATGTAAGACTCCTACATTGTTGGCCCGGTTTATGGGAGAATATTCAATCTCGGGACCAGCGAATCCCCCCAGGTTATCAGGATCATAGACCGGCATGGTAGGCGAACTTTGTAATAATGCCTGAAAGAAATCCGAGGAAGGAGAGAACATCCCGGACCACACACCCCGGGATAACTCAACGGATTCTCCGATAGTAAGTCTTTCTCCGATGGTGAAATCAGAATTAATTCTCGCCGAATATCTTTTGAACCCGCTATTAGGCAACGTCCCCTGCTGATTATAATATCCCGAATTGAAGAAATAGGTTGCATTATCATTACCACCAGATATTGCGATCGAGTAATTCTGGACGATTGCCGGACTGAAAGCCGCATCCTGCCAGTTTGTATTCCTTGCCAGGTTTTTAGAAAGTAACGGATCCTGGAAGGATGGAGGAATAGGCCTTCCTCCATTCTGAAAGGCCTCTATACCGTAACTGATATATTGCCGCGAATTCATCATATCAATGAATTCAGATTTTGGAACAGCTGCTACACCTCCCGAAATATTGACCGACAGTTGCGTTTTTCCGGCATTCCCCCGCTTTGTCGTGACAATTATAACACCATTGGCCGCCCGGGCTCCGTAAATGGCTGCAGCAGAGGCATCCTTCAAAACCTCGACCGACTCAATATCATCCGGATTGAGTGTGGCAAGCGGGTTGGTGGTACCACCCTGACCTGTAAATACCGGAACGCCGTCGATCACAAACAAGGGGTTACTATTTCCAAAAGTAGAAATGCCGCGAATAACAATATTAGCCGGTGCCCCGGGTTGTCCCGTGCTGGGGGTTACATTCAATCCGGCTACCCGGCCTTGAAGCGCTCCCTGCAATCCACTGTTAGAAACGCTGGAAATTTCATCAGCACTCACTGAAGAAATAGCCCCGGTTATATTAGATCTTTTCTGTTCACCATATCCTATGACCACCAGTTCGTTCAGGTTAACGGCTGAAGACACCAGCTTGAAACTAACCTCGATATTCTTACCTGCCTTCACCGTAATCAGCTTCCGGGCGGGCTGATAGCCGATGAAACGGGCAACCAGAGTATACGTCCCGGGGGCAACATCCCGAATCTCATAATGCCCGTTTGCATCAGCGGCTGCACCCTGTTGAGTACCCTGCAGAGCGACATTAGCTCCGGGAAGCGACTCCCCGGTCTTCCTGTCGGTAACCACTCCGGATATTGTACTCCCCTGCCGGACGCCGACCTCACGTTTTTTTAATATCACATACCGGTCTTTCACAGGGATGAAGTAAATATTCGTACCTTCGAATATCTTACTGAGTGCCTTATTGAGAGGTATGTCAGCGATTCGGATAGAAATTTGTTTCTGTTCGGGAATCGTATTCTCCCTATAAGAAAATTCTATGCCGGCCTGGTTCTCCAGGGATAGCAGCAATTTCTTCAACGACATATGGTCAGCATTTATACTGACTTTATGTTCCATGAATGCCGGTGCATATATATGCAGAGAAAGGGAGGGTTGTGCTTCTGTGATAAGAGGGGATGTACTTTGGGCATACCCATCTGTCTGATATCCTGCCAATATACCTAACACAATAGCAATGGCATACATGGACGTTTTCGTTCGTTTCATACAAACTCCTTCCACTACTCTTTAACAAACTATTAAAACCATAATTAGAATGGATTCACTATGCATCCGCCTCCATGCATCATGATAACGACATTAGTACGTTTTGATAACTATACTACTATATATCAATCATACAATAAACATACGTCATATATTTATTGAAACACGTATCATGAATGAGAAGGGATATTCTATAGTTTCATCCACCAAATAGCTAACTTTTTATCCATATAATGGCTTTCAAGTAGCCATCTTTCGTCATTCAATATGAGAATCACTTATCCATGAAACTCTTTATCCGGCTTTCTATATGGAACGAATATGTTTCGTTATACCATGACAGGTGGGAGCCATTTTTTTCGTGGCAGATAATTATCTATGGCATACAAAGCATTTACAAACAATAGGCTACTATATGCTTATTAAGGATCACATTATCTTCCATGTATCTGTGGCTTACTTCCCGGAGATGCGAAATGCCTGAAGGGAATCGTCGTTATTAGCAATCAGAAGAACCCTCCCTTTCTTCATAGAAATGAGCGCAAGATCTCTCACATCCCCCGGAGCCATTAACCCGCTACGTGCAGGCGGAACGGCCCTGAAGTTTCCATGCCCGTCGCCCCTGAGCCATAAGCCATTTCCCGCATCATTTCGGGTGGTACCCGGCTGCATGTTGTACCTGTTTCCCGCGATGATTACATCCAGGTTTCCATCCTCATCCACATCGACAGGGATGATTGCATTCACAGCGGAAAGTTGCGCCTCCACAGGGAGTGGGCTTATGGTAAAAATACCATGTCCTTCATTTTTAAGTAGTGAACTGGCAAGGATTTTCGCCTGATAATGCAACGCCTTCTCCAGCGCCTTTTTTCCCACTATATCTGCAACGGTGGCGTGGGCATAGCTGTGGAAGGAAGGAAATTTATGGTTGATGAAAAGCATTTGCCGGGTCATGCTCCTTTTATCTGAAAGAGGATAACTTTCTGAGCCTTTTTGTATGGCAAGAATGATGTCGTTCATTCCATTATGATCAAAATCGGAAGCAAACATTTCCAGGACCGAGCCGTCGGGGGGGGAGTACCCGGAGTTCAAACCGAAATTTCCGGCCACAATATCCAGGTCGCCGTCGTTATCGAAATCCCCTTTTGCCAGGCTGCTCCACCAGCCGGTTTTATCCTTAAGCCCGGCCGCTGCAGTGGCATCAGTGAAGATTCCACCGTCGTTTTTATAAAAACGAACGGGTGACCATTCTCCGGAGGTCACCAGATCCAGGGTTCCGTTTCCATCGAAATCCATCCACAGGGCATCGGTAACCAGGCCTCCTTTCTCCAGGCCGGGAGCTATTTTCGGCGTAACATCCCTGAAAATGCCGTGATTGTTCTGCAAGATGTAACTTTGTGCGGGGTACGGATATTTCCCGGGGATAACTCCGCCTCCCACGAACAGATCGGGGTCACCGTCGCCATCATAATCACCTGCCTTGACACACGATCCGCTGACGGGCATATCCGGCAAGGCCGCCCTGTTCCGGACGAATCTTCCGTGCCTGTTGTTTATGTACAAACGATCCTGAAGCCGGACAGATGCGGGTGGAAGACCATAGCCTCCACTGACTACGTATAAATCGGGAGATCCATCGTCATTAGCATCGAGAAATAACGCGCCGGTATCCTCAAACATCCGGTCGTCATTCCAGGGCTGCCCTTCAATCGATTTCATGAAAGTCCCATCTTTTCGTTGAATAAACAGGCTCCCCGGCTGCCCGGCGGCTCCTCCAATGTAAAAGTCCTGCAGCCCGTCGTTATTCACATCTCCTGCAGCGACAGCCGGCCCCATCCGTGAAAGCATATAAGGAAGAAGCGGCTCCCGCTTGAAGTCATTGTACCTGTTTTCCTTATGTTTATAGCGGATGTTGAGTTTCTCTGAAACATTCGTAAAACGCATCCGCCGGGTATTGTTGGAAGCATCTGCCGGTGGACTCTTCTCAGACTGCCTGTAGGATAACGTTATGATGGTATCAGCTTTTATATTACATAATCGCTGATAATGGCCATTCGGCCAATAAATTTCCAGGGTGTCTGCCTGTGCATTTTTACCTAATCCGAAATGCAGGTTCTCCATCATGGAAGACAGATATCCCCGATAAGGCTGCATTGAAATGTATTGCTTCCGGCCACCTGACGAAAGGATTATTTTCGAACCGATACCTTCGGTATTCAGGCTATCACCTTTGAGATGTATTTCCAGATAATGATTCCCGGACGATGAATCAGCCGTATTCCGCCAGACCCGGGCTTCACCATTACTGTTGTTTATAACGATATCCAGATCGCCGTCGTTATCCAGATCAGCATATACCGCTCCGTAGGAAAAGGCGGGCCTGGTGAATCCCCATCGTTCAGAAACATCGGAGAAAGTCAGGTTTCCGTTATTTTTGTACAGGTAGTTATGCCGCTTTATAGCACCGAGATTATTCATCATGCCGAAACTTCGTCCTTTACGGGTGCTGTCAGTGCCGAAAGCGGTTAACCGTTTGCGCCTTATCAGGTAATCATAATCAGTAACGGCCTTAGGATATCCGTTCGTTATCAGGATATCTTTTAAGCCGTCGTTGTCGAAATCGGCGAATAATGCCGACCAGCTCCAATCGGTAGCTGCAACCCCTGCCAGTTCAGCGATTTCACTGAATATGACATCTCCCTGTTCATTCCTGCCGTTGCTCAATTGCAGGCTGTTTGCTGCATACTGATACTGATGGCCTTCATTTATGATCTCACGAAGATATTTGTAATCCATCGCTCCGGTAACCAACTGCCGGCCGTACAACGTCGGCGGCCTCATATCCACCTGCAGCACATCCGGCCAGCCGTCATTATTAAAATCGGCGATATCGGCTCCCATCCCGGCAAAGCTGGTATGTTTAAAATACTCCGCCGCCTTATCTGCGAAAGTCCCGTTATGGTTGTTGATGTAGAGCACATCATCTGTCTGAACATCATTGGATATGTAAATATCGGGCCAGCCGTCCCGGTTTACATCAGAAACAACGATTCCCAGACTATAGCCTTCCTTCAGGATTCCTGCCTCACGGGAGACATTTGTAAAGCGGTCGCCATCGTTTCGATAGAGGATGTCCGTACTCTCGGAGCTGCCGTCATTCACCTCTTTGCGTGTTCCGATTTTACTGTCCCGGGAAAACGAACCGGGAAAATTGTTAATCAGGAACAGGTCCAGATCTCCATCACGATCATAATCGAGGAAAGCCGCCTGAGTGGTAAAGCCGGTGTCCGCAATTCCATACCGTGCCGCCGATTCGGTAAACGAGCAATCTCCGTTGTTGATAAACAACCGGTTAGTCCTCTCCTGAGGAGTTGTTTGAGCGGATCCGGATACCGAAACATAAATATCCACGAGCCCGTCATGGTTTATGTCAACCATAGAAAC
>CAZNHE010000090.1:0-12318 GCA_964572735.1 uncultured Chitinophagales bacterium
CGAGCCCATAGTTTTAAAACAGCTTTTGCAGCAAATCGGCGACCGAGCGGATTTCCATCACTGTCAGTCCTTTTGTCTGCCGGTCATAATGATTTGCAGCGGGAATAAACACCGATTCAAACCCCATTTTCCTGATCTCGCGAATACGCTGATCGATATAGGATACGGCGCGCACCTCGGCGCCAAGGCCTATCTCCCCCAAAAAGGCCATATTTGATTTTAGCGGTTGATCGGTGATGGCGGAAATCAAGGCAGCGATAATTCCGGCGTCACAGGCCGTCTCGGAAAGCCGCATTCCACCCGCTACGTTCAGAAACACATCCTGTCCGGCCAGACGAAACCCGGCGCGTTTTTCCAGTACGGCGAGCAAGAGAGATAACCGGCGCGGATCAAAGGATGAGGTTGTACGCTGGGGGGTCTGATAATTGCTTTGGGTAAC
This sequence comes from uncultured Chitinophagales bacterium, assembly GCA_964572735.1. Classification (GTDB taxonomy): domain Bacteria; phylum Bacteroidota; class Rhodothermia; order Balneolales; family DATFMH01; genus DATFNI01. The sequence continues at coordinate 440 of CAZNHE010000090.1, forward strand.
CAGCGCCTGCACTTCCAGGAGCAGAGGCCGGCTGCCTTCCATGGTGCAAACCACCGCGTTTCCCGATACCCGGCTGTCAAAATCCGCCAGAAATAGCTGAGAGGGATTGGCGACTTCAGCCAGACCGGAATCGGACATTTCGAAAACGCCGATTTCATTGACTGAGCCGAACCGGTTTTTCCGGCTCCGGAGAATCCGGTAACTATAATTACGGTCGCCCTCAAACTGGAGCACGGTATCAACCATATGCTCGAGCACACGGGGGCCAGCCAGTTCTCCATCCTTGGTGATATGGCCAATCGCCAGGGTGGTGCAGGGTTGTTGCTTGGCCAGGCGCATCAGCCGCGAGGCACATTCACGGATCTGGGTGATACTTCCCGGCATATTGGGCAGGTCCGGCCGGTAAACCGTTTGTATCGAGTCGATCACCAGCAAATCCGGCTTCATCTCCCCGGCAACTTTGACGATGCGATCCAGATCGGTATCGGTAAACACGTTCAGGCGGTTCTCACTCAACCGGAGCCGGTCGGCACGCTGGCGTATTTGTCCCGCCGATTCTTCGCCGGAGCAGTAAAGGATATTCAGATCCGTCCGGCTGCGGGCAATCTGCAGGGTGAGTGTGCTTTTGCCTACTCCGGGGTCGCCACCCAGAAGCACGAATGAAGCCGGCATGAAACCTCCGCCCAGGACGCGGTCCAATTCGGCGATGCCGGTACTGACACGTTCGGTCTGATCAGCCGGAATATCGGCTAATCGTACCGGAGAAGCTTCACGTACGCCCGGCATGCGTGCAGGATGTGCACCGGATTTTCGGCCGGCAGGTTCTTCAACAGTCTCTTCAAAAGTATTCCACTGATGACATGCGGGGCATTGACCCATCCAGCGGGCAGCTTTGTATCCGCACTCCTGACAGATATATGCGGTTCGTACTTTAGCCATCAGACCGGGAGGTGCGCCTTCTCACCCGTGTCTGTACCGATTCCCCGGTCCTGATCATTGCCCACGTCACCCTTTTCCGAACGAGTATCGACAACCGTCCGGTTGACATACCAGGTAGTAGCCATCAATCCCAAACCAATGGCAATATAATAGCTGATCAGGCGCCACAGGAACATGGAAACCCCGATGAAATAAGGACGCGAATCCATGAGCGGACCCTGGAACAGGGCGAATAAACCTTCCATACCGCCGCTCCCTCCGGGTGTGGGCATGAACAAACCTGCGAGATTCATGGCCACACTCCGCAAAAATGAGAGAATGGCGTCGGCAGGCATGAAACTCAACACGACGATCGTAGGCAGCCACATACGGGCCAGCCACGACAGGCTCGACAGGGCAAAGGCCTTCAGGAGGAACCGGGGCGGGCGCCGCTTTAAATCGCGCGAGGTAGATTCAAGAATATGGGCCTCCTTCTCCACTCTGACCTGGTATTTCCTCAGAAAGGGAAGTCTGAAAATTTTTGTGATGATCTTATAAATAATCCGGGGATTGATAAATATCGCATAAACCATCAGTACTGCATAGGAAAGCAGCAGCAGGTATATCACAAACATAACTCCCTGCCCTACCACACCAACATTATCGGGAATAACCTTATAATAAAAGCCTGCCACTACCAGACAGGGAATAACTATGGCGAAGAAGATCATATCCAGCACCATCGCATAGAGTATGATAGCTGTTGACTTACCCAGCTTTATGTTTTCCTTGGACATGGCATACGTCGCCATCGGAGCCCCTCCAATGGATGAAGGAGTAATCGCAGAGGTAAAATCCCAGGTGAGAATGATACGGAAAGAAGCCGCCCAGTTGATCTCTTTATCCGCCAGCAGCCGGATTCTAGCTGCTGAGAACCATAATCGGAGGAAGGAAACCACGACGGCTATTCCCAGCCCCGGCAGTCGTTTCATCGAGACATTGGCAAACAAACCGGGGGTATAGGTATAATAAAAAACGACAGCCATCCCCAGTACACTCAGACTGATTGATATCAACAGATATTTCAGTGAGATATACTTGTTTGGATCTGTCGGATCCGGGCCCTTATCAACCTCTATGTCCAGTTCTTCTTGGTCCATTCAGTTTGTTTCCGGGGTATGAGCGGCTCCGGTAAGGGCGTCCATATCCTGTTAAATCTGCTACTCAAAATATCTGATGAAATATGATTTTTGCTGCCATTCATCTGCTGCCGTAATGTTAATCTGAGGCGGCTGCCCCGCCCCCATATCCATTAAACCGGATTTATCGCTATGTCGTTGCATCATCAGAAACGGGATAAACCCTCAGACGGAAATCAATAAATTCAATAGATTGGTTACGCCCGTACTTAATCGCAACCTCTGGTTGTCGTCCGATGAAAATTCAGGCGACATTTAATAATGGAAATATCTCTTCATCCCTCACAAAATGCCGTTTTACACCTTTTGCTCAGGCAAGCACGGTAATGTGCAAGGTAATAAAACTTTACCGCTTAGAGAATAAATATTTTTTTATTTTTTCCGGGAGCCTCCCGTCTTTTAAAAAGTTGTGGCGGATCCGCAGGGAATTTCTACATCTCACGTTGGAGGCTTCTTCGTGCCGGTTTCATAAAAAGGGCCCTGCTCGTTGAGGCAGGGCCCTTGCCATCACAAAAAAGAAGCGTCACGCAATCGTAATGCTCTTGTCAAGATAAACATCCTGGATAATGTTCAGAAGCTGAACGCCTTCCTTCATGGGCCGCTGAAACGCCTTCCGACCGCTGATCAGTCCGGTACCGCCGGCCCGTTTATTGATGATTGCCGTCCTGGCAGCGTCGGCGAAATCGTTGGCGCCTGAGGCCCCGCCCGAATTTATCAGTCCGGCGCGTCCCATGTAGCTGTTAACCACCTGATAACGGGTCAGGTCAATCGGATGCTCGGTAGCAAGTTCGCTGTACATGAGTTCGTCGTACTTGCCATACGATTGGCCATTGCTGTTCAGAGCCTTGTAACCCCCGTTATTTGTCGGGAGCTTTTGCTTCACGATATCCGCCTGAATCGTTACGCCGATATGATTGGCCTGGCCGGTCAGATCGGCGGAAGTATGATAATCCTTCCCTCCCACTTTGAAAGCACTGTTACGGGTGTAGCACCAGAGGACGGTGGCCATCCCCAGCTCATGAGCATAAGCAAACGCCTCGGCCACTTCCACAATCTCGCGGTCGGAATCTTCACTGCCGAAATAAATAGTGGCTCCCACGGCGGCGGCCCCCATGTCGTAAGCGTCGTCGATCGTACCGAACATGATCTGCTGATACTGATTCGGATATGTCAGCAGTTCATTATGATTAATCTTGACCAGAAAGGGGATTTTATGAGCATATTTCCGGGAAACGGAAGCAAGTACTCCGAAAGTGGAGGCTACGGCATTACATTCACCTTCGACGGCGAGCCTTACAATATTTTCCGGATCGAAATATTCCGGATTTTTAGCAAACGAAGCCCCGCCGGAATGCTCAATTCCCTGATCGACCGGCAGGATGGAAAGATAGCCGGTGCCGCCCAGCCGTCCGTGATTGTAGATACGTTGCAGGTTACCCAATACCCGGTTATTGCGATTGGAATGATACCATACCTCGTCCACGAAATTCGGTCCCGGCAAATGCAGGCTCTCTTTTCTTACCGTTTCGCACGTATAATTCAGAAGTTCTTCGGCTTCCTTTCCAAGAAGTTCTTCGATACCCGGAGTCACAACTGCCATAATTTTTATCTCATTTAGGTTGAAAGATTCTTTTTAACTACTCTTGAATATACACTTAAGATACGTAAATACACAGCTTGTTTGATGTCGGATTTTACCGGGAGGCCTTTCGGAAACCGCTTCCAGTTATGTAAAAACAATTGTTTTTTGTTTCCCGTTTCCATAAAAGCTTTCCAAAAAGTTTCGACTTTTGGAAAGCTGCCTTTGATGGATTAAGCGGATAAAGCCGTACCCCCCTCCGGCAGGTATCTCTCCGCGGTAAAACCCGTTACCATACGATTATTAAACAAGGTTCGCAGATCCCCTTTTCTGATCCCTCAGAAATCAATGCCGATTGTAATATAATGGATCGGATGCCCGAAGTTGGGTCCATGCGGACTATTGTTATACGGCCATCCGATATCATAACGTACCGGAAATCCCAGCAAAATGGTCCGGATGCCAAAGCCCGCACCTACAAGAATACTTCCACGGTAGCTTTGCCCTGAAATTATCTGTCCGTTGCTTATGCTCGTGAAAGTGACCGGTTCAGCCAGCTTGAAATCGAAGTCGGCTTCATTCGTATTCCTGGTATTCGGGTTGTCCACTCCCCATGCCGAGCCGATATCTGTGAATACTTCGCCCGTCAGGTTGTAGAGGGGCAAAAACGGGATGGGACCCGGCAGGATAGCGGCAAAAAGCGGAAACCGGAATTCGAAGTTAAACAAGGCGAATTTGTTGCCGAACATCGCATCGTAAGGATAGCCGCGCATAGGAATGGCCGGCTGATTCAGGAAGATATCCAACAGATTATTCAATGCAATACCATTGTTGGCCCACCGGTAATTGATCCAGCCGTCCATTCCTCCCAGAAAGAAGCTTTGGGCGTCGCGCCCGGCCGAGATTCCGCCGGAGAAACGGGCCGCAAGACTGTAGCCGTAGCCCAGTCCGATGTATTTTCTGAAATCACCGAGTACATTCACAAACTGAGGTGTCGATCCACCCAGAGGCGGACTCCCCCGCAGGCTCAGCGCATAGCGGTAGCCTCCTTCCGGAGTGATATAGCCCGGCTTCGATTTATCCTGGGTGAAAGTAATACCCGGATACAGAAAAGTCGTCCCTTCATTCTCAAAAGCTCCTGCGGCAAGCGAGCTGAAGTCGCGCGCCACCCCCATCACCGATAAGCCGTAGTCGATCCGGGTAAACCGATCCAGCGGATAATCAAAGCTCAACTGTCCGGCAAAGGTACGATACCGGATCGGGCTATATCCGTACGTATAATCAAAAAGGTAGTATTGAACCGCAGAATGATAAAAACTAAGTGAATAATTGGTGCGGTGCTTCAGATTGGCATAACTTATTACATATGTACTGTTACTCAGATTGAACTGCAGATTACTGGCGAGACCAACCTGATAATCCCCCAATACGTCTGTAAACAGAACCTCGAATAATCCATATGTTCCGTAATAGGTACCGATCGATCCCTGAAAATAAGTAAACATGGGGGACAGGGATACCCGGTACTTGCGGGGGACAAGTTTTCCGCTATCGGTACGATTATTTTCGGGCTTGAACACATTGTGGCTCTTTACACTGGCCAGTGTATCAAAAGCACTGCCAAAGGTATAATTCCTGTAATCGACGTATTTGGAAGATTTGGTTGTATCTTGTTGTGTGGGAACGGCACCGGCAGCCGTTTTTGTCGTATCGGATTTTATCGTCATCCCTTTTCCAAAAACAGGCTGGTTTCCACCGGTATTATGCGTAGTATCGACCATGGCAAGCTTCGGTGCCGGGGCGGTATTTTTCTGATTCTGTGAAGGATTGCCATACATTTGCCGCGCGTAGGCGATAGCCGGAATCCGCTTACCTATAGGTGCGGCGGCACGCTGCTCAGCCCAAAGATTGGGTTTCAGAGGATGATCGATTTCCTTACTGAGAGGATCCTTAATCAGAAAAATGTCGACATAACCGCTGTTATAGGCACTGATTGCCAGCCTGTTTCCGTCCGCGCTGAGCGACATTTGCAATATTCCGGAGATAAGATTAGTGAGGGGAACACTTGTCCGTGTCTTCAAATTCATCTCATACGCATTGGGGATGCCGTTCTGATCGGATACATATACCAGGCGCCCGTCGCGGGTCACTTGCGGATCCGACTCCGACCACCCCGGGGTCCTGGTCAGCCGAACAGCCCGTTGATCCCCGACCTTGACGCTGTAGATGTCTGTCTGATACAAATCGGGATTTGTGAGTTCATCATATCCCAGTTCATACGTATTCAGTTTCGTGTGGTCGCCCCGGTCGGAGACAAAATAGATCGTCCTGGAATCGGGTCCCCAGGCCGGTTCCTTATCCGTGAAAATGTCATGGGTTACATTTGTGAAAGCGCCGGTCTTGAGATTATAAACGAAGATATCGGGATTAGGGGAGTCAGTAGCATTAAACGCAATCTTCTTCCCATCCGGCGACCAGGAGACCGAATAGATGGCATCGATACCCGGAAACTGGAAGCGCCGGATTTGTCCCGTCCGGTAATCCACGATGGCCAGGCCTTTGGTGTTTTCTGAAGTGTAAGACAAGGCCAGCTTCGATCCGTCGGGCGACCAGCTCAAATTGGGATTCAGAATATTCAGCGATTCGAAATTGACGTTGCTCTCTCCCTTGACCAGCGTCTTGATCTTGTGCCCGGTCAGCGGGTCGACGACAATCACGTCAAAATAACCCCGCTTGTTACTGATCATCGCCAGTTTATCCCCGTGCGGAGACAGCGCCGGACTGGTATTGTACGAGCCGGAGAACTCCCGCTTTGTAACCTGGGTGGCGACATCGGTCAGGGCCTGACGTTCGGCTATTGTCGGCCAGTAGCGCTTCTTCAGGTAGTCGTGCCAGCGTTTTGAAAGCTCATCCACAGAGAGTCCGAGTGCTTCCCGGAAACCCAGATCCACGCTCCTGGTATCTTTGATATCATGAAAAATCTCACCGATTTTTTCCCGTCCGTAAGTTTCCACGATATATTCCCAGACCGACTGGCCGCCGCGATACCAGAACCAACCCTGCAACTGGCTGATGGGCGGCATGTAATTATTGATGGTGGCATCGCGCACAAAATTATCTTCGGCAGTATTATAATGCACTGACGACCACTCCGCCATCCCTTCATTAAACCAGCCCGGAATCTGAAGCTGGATATTATTCCGGATCATCGACTGGACCGACCCGCCGTAAAACATCTCATTGATCACGGCATGGACAAGCTCATGATGAATGGTATGACGAAACTCCCCGTAATCGCCCATGAAAGGCAGGGTAATCCGGTTTTTGTAGGATTCGGTCACTCCGCCGAGTCCCTCTGTATTCACAGGCAGAGCCACCACGTTTGTCTGGCTGAAATCGTTATGGGAGTCATAGAGTACTATTTTGATCCGGCTGGTAATTTCATAATCGAAATCCTGCTCGATCTGCTTCAGTGCCGACTCCAGGGTTTGTGCTGCAAAAACAGCCAGATAATAATTCTTATCCTGATAATAATAGACGTCGAAGTGTTTCGACTGCAAATACCGCCACTGAAAATTGTCGTATTGGATGCGGTTCTTGCCAAAGTTAAAATATTGAGCCCGGGCCGCCGGTGCTCCCAGACCAACCAGGAGTATCGCTGCCAGAAAATTCCAGGCTAACCCTTTCTTCGTCATAAACATGCTACCTTTGAATCCGGATAAGTTTGGATGCAATAAATACAAATGTACATTCTTCCGCAACTCTGGTCATCGGGACAAAGCAGGCTCAAGATCGATAGTACGCCGGCTGCGGTTCACCGAAGTTACGCGTGCATCAATCTCATCACCCATCTGATATTTTTTGCCGCGATTGCGACCAAATAAGCCGTATCTTTTTTGATCAAAGACATAATAATCATCAATCAACGAGGAGATGTGGATCATTCCCTCGCAGTGGATTTCCTTCAGGTCAACATAGAGTCCGTTTTCGGTAACCCCGCTGATCACGCCTTTAAATTCGCTGCCAATATGGTTCGCTAAAAATTCTACCTGCATCAGTTTCACAGAATCGCGTTCCGCGTTTATTGCCATTCGCTCGCGTTCGCTGCAATGATTGCCCAGCTCCGCCAGCCTGTCATAACTGTAGACAGGCCGCTGCAACGCATAGCCTTTCAGCAGGCGATGAACAATCACATCCGGATAACGCCGGATGGGGCTTGTAAAGTGAGTGTAATGTCGAAAATTTAATCCAAAGTGTCCGATATTTTTGGGACTGTACTCTGCCTTGGCCATAGCTCTTAGCGTAAGTTGATTAATCACATATTCCAAAGGGGTGTCTTCGACCTGTTCCAGCAGATGATTGATTTCTTTCGGCATCACTTTTTTATCTCCCACCGTAAACTGAATACCGAGTGGCCGCACATGCTCCGCGATCTCCTTCAATTTCAGTTCGTCCGGTTTTCCATGCACCCGGTACAAAAACGGATAGAGATCCTTCGTAACACGTTTCCCGCTTTGTTTGCGCAGAGTATCTATATGGGCGGCAACGGTACGGTTGGCTAAAAGCATGCATTCTTCGATCAGGCGGTGAGCCTGTAGCCGCTCCTTGAGCTTGATCTGAACCGGCTTTCCTTCCTCATCAAGTATGAAATGAGGTTCCAGCGTCTCGAAATCGATGGAACCTTTTTGGAACCTCTTCCGCGTCAGCTTTTGGGTGAGGGAGGATAAGGCACGGAGTGAGTCAGATAAATCGTGAGGCGTGCCATTTATTACTTCCTGAGCCTGCTGATATGTAAACCGGCATTTTGAATGAATCACCGTTTCCCGGATGGAATAATCGATCACTTTCCCCTGGGGAGATACTTCCATGATACAGCTAAAGCACAGCTTATCTTCGCGGGGACGCAGGCTGCAGACGCCGTTACTGAGTTTCTCGGGCAGCATCGGAATGACCCGGTCTACCAGATATACGCTGGTAGCCCTGTTCAGGGCTTCATGATCAAGGATCGTATCCGGTTGCAGATAGAAGGAAACATCGGCAATGTGCACTCCGAGCTCATAATTCCCGTTCCCGAGTACTTCAAAATGGATGGCATCGTCGAAATCCCTGGCATCCTCCGGATCAATCGTAAAGACAGGTTTCCCGCGCAGATCCAGCCGGGTCGTATATTCCTGTTCCGGAATTACGTCGGGCAACTGATCCGCGAACCGCCCGACCTCCTCCGGAAACCCGCCCGTGAGCTGGTTTTCCGCCAAAATCGACAACATCGCAGCATCCCGGCTGTCCTGCTCTCCCAGAACCTCAAGAACCACTGCCTCGGGCAGTGCCTTCGGATGGGTCCATTCCCGCAGCTTAAACGTGACCTTCTGCCCGTTTTTTGCACCATGTCCGTTTTCGGGCAATACAAAAAAATCGACAGAAGCGGAATTTTCATCCGGCTCGATATAATAGCCGTGTCGTCCGTTTTCCCGGAAGGTGCCCACAAAGAGGTGATCTGCCCGTTCGATCACCCGGTTTACTTTTCCCTCAATACGTTTACCGGTTTTGCCCCGGATCAATTTTATCAGTACCAGGTCGCCCGGCAGGGCCGTATTCAACCGTCTGGTCGCAATGCGAATGTCCTGTTCATATCCTTCGACATCCACAAATCCGGTTCCATAACGGTTGATGCTGATATGTCCGGTGAGTTCCTCTCCTGATTCCGCCTGCGATAAATCCAGCCAAAGCAGGTCGTTTTTATTTTTGCGGATGATCCTCCTGTTGGCAAGCTTGTTGATGACCTTCCGCAGCCGTTTCCGGTCATTTTTTTTATCAAGCCTGAGTGCCGCCATCAGGGCATCCACCGGGATTCTTGTATCGGGATGTTTCCCGAGGAATTCGACGATTACTTTTTCCAGCCCCGATAACTTTGTTTTTTCAGCCATGTTTTTAATTTACAATGAAACTTACATTTTTTCTGATGAGGCCGCCGGGCCGGAACCCTCTCCGCCAGATATAAAAAAGCAAGGCAGCCCCTTCGTTCCATCCGCCTGAAGAAGCCGTGGAAGAATGACCCTCATTTAAGTGATATCTCAGATCAATATGACAATTTTTAGTCACTTAATTATTCTCTTTGGGAGGTTCGGCCACAATAATCTGCTTATTAACGGCCGTGGTATCGGGTGGTGCCTGTTTCTTCCGGTTTTTATTGGAAAAGATACTTGTAAACGAGTGTGCCACCTGGTTGGGCAAATCGTTCCACGAATTGAACGACACTTTATACTGCAGACCGATGCCGTTGACGCTCGGCAGTTGTGCGGTATTTCCAAACGCTCCGTAGGCGTTGCTGAGCGTCGGATCCAGCCGATGGAATATCTGAACGGAAAGCGACCGGTTGATCCGGTACTCCGCCCCGAGATCGCCGATATCATTTTGAGTCTGTCCGGAAATCAGTCCCTCCCTGCTTAATATCAGCCGGTCGTTGAACAGCCTCAGGGCAATAGCAAGATCCGCTTCCTGAAAACTATTCATGCTCAGATTCACATTTAGATTGCTGAGATTGCTATTCAACAAAGTATTGATCTGGCTGGAAAGAATCTGCCCGATTCCGATACCCGCTGCGTAGTTCTGCAAGTTCGCCCCAAGAGCCTGGGTCCCATTTTGATTGGCGTTTGCCAAAGGTGTGAAATTCCCTGTGAGCAACAGGCTGGTAGCCTGCAGAAGCTTCTGATTCTCGCTATTCAGCAGGCTGAGTACGGCAGAGTTCGTCGTTCCGATATCAAACGAATTGGTGGGGTACTGGAAATAGAAATTATTAGTAAGGCTGCGAATATTTCCCTGGAGCTGAAGCATCAGGTAGATCGGCACACGGGTATCTTCTCCGGTAATCGGCTGCAGGCTTGGCCGGGCCTGGTAATAAGCAGAAATATTAATTTTGGGATTGGTGGGATCGCCATCCCACATGATGGTTCCGCCGCTCTGCAGGTAAAACAGGCGACTGAAGATGTCGCCGGCCACGAACATATAATTCCCGCCCGATATATCGAAACGGCCGTACATTCGCAGTATCTGATCCTCCAGAGCGATGTTGATGCGCCCCCCGCCGCGGGCCGTCAGAATTTCGCCCGTCACCGGATCAAACACGAACTCTACTGTGGAATTCTGGGGAACATTGAACCTCAGATCCAGCTGAAACAATTGGGAAAAGCTGCGGCCGCCATGATCCTCATTCTCATTATTCGCATTTCCGGCATTTCCCGAATCAGAAGGTCCTCCTGACGTTTTATTTCCGGAATGGAATTCCTTCACAAATCGGATGAATGAGTTTTGATCCTCCACCGTTGTCTGATCCAGGATAGGGATCGACAGTTTTGAGGAAGAGGTCGTCGTGATGGGCACGGGCGTCTGCAAAAACGGAGCATCGTTGGTACCTGTGAGCCTCAGGGTACCGGTGCCCGACACCGAGCCGTAAAATGGAACATCCGAATCGAATTTGTTATCCAGGAACTGCAGTCCATAGAGCCTGAGCGTCAAATCCAGGGGTTTGGTGGGTTGAAAATTATTCAGATCAATATTTCCAAAGAATAACCCGCGGCCCTGACCATTGTCGGCCACATCAATGTTGTCGAAAGTGACTCCGGTTTTCCGGTCTATCGTGATCGGGCCGGTGAGATACAAATCTGTTCCCACGAAAACGGGCACTACATGCACCGAATGGGTATGGAAATCGGCATGGAAATGGTAGTCTTTCTTATCTCCCCAGATGATTCCCGTACCGTTCGAACGCCCTTCTATTTTAGTGAAAATGCCGGGTATGATGTAGTTGACGGCCCACATATCGATCGATTTGAAATCAGCCTGAAAGCGATAGAGTGTATCTGCGGGGTTTTTGCTGTCAGGTGGAACAAAATATCCCTGCAGCGTGATGTTATTTACAATATGGTTGTTCCTCTCGTAATAATCATGATACTTAACGGTATCTGTTTGAAGTTTAATGATCGTATTAAAACGGTCGTCATACGGATCGTATTTGCTGTCGAAAGAAAAATCACCCAGCAGGCGATGGTCGATTGAAAGACGATCCACATCAATCCTGCCCTGTAGCCCGCGGATAATATTGAGAGAATGAGTTGCGAACTGGGCATCGAGGGTTCCCTGAAAATTGACATCCCCGTTAAGCAGATCGGATACCCGCTGCAAATTGA
>CAZNHE010000091.1:0-11945 GCA_964572735.1 uncultured Chitinophagales bacterium
CCGCCGCTGATCCAGGTGTAGGTGTATCCGTTCGACTCGTACATTTCATTGAAGATATTGTTCACCAGCAGGGTGAACTGTACGCCCTGTATCGATGGAATGAGGTGGAAATCATACGCCAGCCGAAAATCAGTAACAAAATAGGAAGGAATGATCCGGCTGTCGTTTTCCGTGTTATCCAGGTATTGTTTCCCCACATACTGGGTGCGCAGCCCGGCTTCCAGATCTCCGATATCATACCGGAAGATCGAATGGAGGATGATCCTGGGAGCAAAGGCTATTTCCGTATCGTGAAAGATGAATTCCGTCTGGCCGCCGGTGTCGTAATTATCAATATAATGATGATATTCCCGGATCCGGTTGCGGCTGAGCGTCGCGTTTCCCGACCACTGTAAATGAGGGGTCAGTCGCAGGCCGCCCATCAGCTCGAGCCCGAGCCGGTAACTGTGACGCACGTTCTGGCGAATGTAAGCACCTACGTCATTGATCTGGCCGGTCTGAATCAGCTGATCGAGATAACGCATGAAATAACCGGTGGCCCCGATATAAAATTGCCTGGTTTCGTAGCGGTAGCCCGTCTCCAGGTCATAGAGTTTCTCGGGGCGCGGGCGGCTTTCCGGCGTTGAGTTCACGTATTCGTCACGCCCCGGTTCTCTGTGAGCCAGCCCGAAGGAAGCGTACAGCCGGTTGTGATCTCCCAACTGATAATTAAGCCCGATTTTAGGATTGAAGAACTTCAAACCGGCATGCTCCATCATGGGAACAATGACTTCCTTTCCATTTTTCAAGACAATGCCATTTCCGAGAAAATCGTAGCTAACCGTACGCAATTGCAAATCAGTGTACAAACTAAAAGCGCGGGTCAGGTTGTAGGTCCACTTTCCGTAGATATTGAAATCTATCTTAGTGGCGTCATTATCATAATATGTATGGGGGAAATCCTCATTCAGGAAATATTGTGCCCACACCACACGCCCGTAATGGCCGCCGTCATACTCGTTCCAGGCGCCGCCGATATCCAGAGTCCACCGGTTTGCATATTTATAGTTCGTGGAATAAGTAAAGCCGTAAAACTTGTTATCCAGCCATTGCTGACGAACCAGGTCGGCATGGTCGAGCGTGTCGCGGCCGGCAATTACCGGACTGAGTTTGTAATCGGTGAGGGCCTGATCCTGCTCATATTCTTCATAATAACCTGCACCTTTGGTATAATGCAGGGCGCCGTTGAGAGTCCAGTTACTCTGCAGCTTGTAGGAATAAAGGATCTGGTAATGAGTCTGCACGTAATTGTCGGTTTGATTGGGATACGTGTAGGGATTATAGGTTCGGTTGGTATCCAGGATCGATTCTTCCACACCGTACCACGCCTGATACGTTTTTTCTTTCCCTGAAAATACATTGATGCTCAACAGGCTTCGGTCGCCATAGTGCGAACCTGTGAGGAAGAAAGACTTCAGATGAGAAAACGCGCGGTCGATATATCCGTCGGAATCGAGCTTTGACAGACGGCCGGTAAACGACCAGCCGCTTTTCAGAAGACCGGTGCCCAATTTGAGGTTGTATTTATGCGTGTTGAACGAACCGATGGAGCCGGTCAGGTCACCGAAGGCATCCGGCTCCAGCCTGGTCGTCTGAATATTGATACTGGCACCGAAATCGCCGGATCCGTTGGTTGAACTGCCGACCCCCCGCTGAATCTGCATGCTCTGGATAGAAGATGCCAGATCGGGGATATCCACCCAGTAAACCTCCTGTTCCTCTGCGTCGTTAACCGGAATCCCGTTGATGGTCACGTTGATACGGGTGGGGTCGACTCCGCGAATGCGAATGCCCGTGTACCCGATTCCCGCCCCTGCCTGTGAGGTAGTGACTACAGAAGGAGTGAAATTGATCAGGTAGGGGAGATCCTGCCCCAGGTTTTGCCGTTCAATCTCCTTCTTGCTGATGTCGGTATGGGTAACCGCCGAGCGTTCATCCACCCGGATTCCCCGCACCTGGACCGCATCACTCATGATCGTTGCCGGCAACAGGTAAATAGTGAGATTATGACGGCCTTCCCCGTTTTTCAGGGGAATGGTTTTGGTTTTATACCCGACATAGGAAATGGTCAGCCTTCGTGCGCCGGAAGGGACAAGTGTCAGTGAGAAGGTGCCATTCTGAGCAGTGGCTATCCCGTTTGTGGTTCCCGTTTGGGTGATATTCGCTCCCGGGAGAGGATTTTTAGTCCTGGCATCGTAAACCGTTCCTGTAACCGTTTGGGCTGCGGCAACATGTGCCCATAACAGAAGCGCCGCTCCTGCCAGGACAAGACTATTTCGTAACATGGATAAGATCTCCTTAAATATTGAATTTCAGATTATGAAATCCAGGAGGAGCTGAATGACAAGAGAGGAAAGGAAAGACTCACACGGAGTTCCCTGGTTTCCCTTCGCCAGCATTACCTGGATCAGGTTCCGGGGTATTTTCTCAGTTCCGCGGGATTGCGGAACACCCCCAACCATGGTTCTCCTCAAAAGTATCCTTTCTACAACCGCTGCGCAAGTATTGCGGGACGAATAGGAGCTTTTTAATTCAGCTTTGTCAGTTGTCGGTTGTTAATTGAAAGGTCAAATATTCAACGTGCGGTATTCAATTTTCAACCGACAACCGACAAAAAGTTAATAATCGTGAGTCCATTGGATGTCGATGCCGCTCTGGGCGTTGTTGCCCTGGGTCAGCATTAGCTCAAGATCCGGATTGATGTAGTATTGCAGGATAATCTCATTGCCCGGTTCGTTGCTTCCGATCTGGTGCTGGATGGCCACAAATACACGATCACTGATATATTTGCCCATTTTGATGGTCGTACCGCTTCCGCCGTTGCTGCCTGAGCTGTTCACCTCAATCATATCAATTCCCAGCCGGTCGGTTGCCAGCCCCTCCACCTTGTTCAAAAGCAGGTTCAGCGCCGCATTCTGTACCACCTGCCGCCCTGATTCCGAACCTGCCGCGGATTGCTGCCAGGAAAGCAGGGAATTGAACGGCCGTCCGAAAAGGGTGTAACTGACGATATTTTCGAGATTCATCTGCGGGTCGCTGTCGTAGTTAAACTCGGGATTTTCCAGTGTTCCCGTGATCATATAATAAATGGAGATATCGCTGGGATGGCGGAGCTGATAGGTCGCCTTGATATTCAGGTGAGGGTTGGCCGGAGCCCCATTGAATGTAAGTTCACCGGTGTCGAGTATAAATTTTTTGCCCAGTTGCTTGACGTATCCTCTCCGCGACTTCAGCGTACCGAAAACCTGAAGATCCTGTGCTGGGTGCTTCGTTAGCTGGAGATCTCCCGTCATCTCAATGGACATTTCAGGAGAACCCCGGCTTCTCAGCCATACGTCAGCCGGCATTTTGACGGAGAGATTCATGCTGAGCGAGTCGTATAAAGCCTGCGAAGTCGTATCCTGGTTCTCTGCATTGAGATGAACCACTTCTACATTATTGGTGCTGAGCCGGGTGGGATAAATATCGGCATGGTCAATGCGCACATCTCCGGTGAGCACCGGTCGCACGGTGGTGCCTTTCAACTGGGTATTCAGACTCACCGCCGCTTTTGCCACGCGCGTATTGAAGACCTGGAAATTTTTGGATGTCATCGTCAGGTGAAACTGTCCCGGCTGAAACCCGTTCAGGTCTACCTGGCCGGCGGCATTCAGATCTCCGTCTCCGCTGTGTACATGGAGCTTCTTCAGGACCAGGCTGTCAGGGTTCATGGAGAGGGCCATCTCCATATTTTCCAGCTTTATGTTGGCCGGTCGTATGGTTACACCTGCCTCCGAAAGATTCAGAAAGCCGTGAATCAGAGGCCGGTCGTAGGTTCCTCCAACGTAGATTCTCGAGTTCAGCAACCCTTTCAGCCCGCTTGCCATTTCCGGCATCACAAGGCCGTCCAATGCCTGGAGATTGAAATTGGAGGAAGTAACCTGTGCCTTCAGGCTGTCGTTGCCGCCCGGAAGAGTGACTTCAAAATTTTTGAGATCGACAAGGAGGGGTGCTTCGCCCCGCATGGCCAGAGCCTCCTGGTTTTGAGAGATGAGCCGTGCAAACAGATGCATTTTGTGTTCGGAATGCTTATAGGAAAATCCTGCTCTCAGAGAATCAATGGGAACTCCTGAGAACTGGCTGCCCTGCAGGAGCAGCGATCCTTCGAGATCCGGGGAACCCGCCTTTCCGGATAACGTACCGGTAAAGCTAAAAATCCCGTTGGCCTTCTGCCAGCCCAGTTCTTTTAGTTCGCTGCTGAATCTGCTCAGATCGATCGGCTTGATCATGAGCGAACCTTTTACCGGCTTCTCAAAAAAAGCGGTATCAAAAGTAGCGGGATTGCCGGTCCGAAACGGCAGACTGACCGATTCCTGCAGAAGCGTGATTCCCTTATCCCGGATAAATCCGCTGCTCGTCAGCTGGTTGTGGTCGATGTCCAGGTCGAGACGTAAGGTGTCGAGAGTAAGTTGTTTCTGTGAAAAGGTGAGGTCACTCATCAGAAGATGTGTGTGCGTCAGCACCGAATCGCCCTGGATGTCGACCGTACTTCCTCCGCTTATGATGCCGTCGATATACTGCCGGCCGAGGAAAAGATTTTGGATGGCGCCCAGGTTCAGCTTTTCAGCACGAAAGGAACCCTGCTGAACCTGCTGATCCAGCCTGGCAACATGAAGGCTGACCAGTGCGCCGTCGGTTGATGCCAGAGCCAGTGTATCGCTTCGCAGGGTACTGTCGGCGTAAATAATGGACGCGTCATGTATGAGCGAAAGCCGTCGTAGTGGGGTTTCGATGTAAAAAGAACGGATCCCCAGCCGGATACTGTCGGGTGCGACGTAGTAAACGCCTTTTTGTCCGGAGCCCGATCCCGGATGAGCCTGCAGGGCAATATCATAGTGGCCGCCAAACCGGCTGTAAGTGCTGTCGGTTTCTCCCTCCGTACTGAGCCTGAAATCACGCAGAGTTACCCCGTTAAAAGCCGGTGCCTTTAATTCCGTATATAAGTCATAATGCGGCCGTCCGGTCAGCTGAACCGTTGCACGTCCATTGGCTTCGCCTATCGTGGTACCCGCATATTCAATGTCATTGAGGTGGAAGGAAGAAGTGAAATTCATGACGCCATTTTTTGAGGAAAGATCGCCTGTCATATCTCCTCTTGCCTGCAGATTCTCCGTTCCCGCAAGAGGAGCCAGCGAATGAATATCTTTAAGCTCGATGACGTAATGCAGCCGGTTAGTCTGCGAAAGAAGGTTATTCAATAATATGTTCCCTTTAAAAGAGGCGTCGGCAATGGCACTTTGTATCTTCAGATTGTCGATATCCAGCAACTGGTTCCGGAGGCGGGCATCCAGCACCATATGATCGAGCTTTTCATTATTTATGATGGATGAATCGGCCGTAAGGTGAATAGCGAGAACCCGGCTTCCGGCCTGGAAACCGCGTCCATCCACATGAAGATCCAGGTAGAGAGCCGTTGGATAATGGGCGAATCCCTCCATATCCGCCAGATTGATCCGTTTGCCCTGAAGATCAAGATGGTATGTTGGAACCGGGTCGGCATACCGGTATGATCCGTTCACAGTGAGAGTACTTTTCGCAAGTGAGAGAGCCCCCTGTGCTTTGATAAGTGAATCGGTCAGACCGGCATGAAGCCGGGCCAATCCGAGTCTCTGCCCGTTGATTTGTGAAGGCTGAGTGACCAGTTCGATCTGCCAGGGATTCGAAGAAGGCTGCCAGCCGGTTCCGTGGGCTTTGAGTGTGGCGGAAATACGGGTATTTGACAAAGACGGGCCGGCGGAGGCCATCCATTGATCCGGACGTATGCCGGACGCGGACAAACGAGCCTGCCAGTCGGCCCTGAGGCTGTCAAAAGGATGCTGTGCCTGTGCTTCAAGCATAAGCTTTCCGCTTCCGGAGGCAGCATGCGCCTGCAGGGTTGCCTTCAGAGAGTCGACAGACAGATTTACTCCGGCCTGTTCCACCCGGAAGTCCGGATCGGTCAGTCCGGCAACCGACAAGTCTGCAGTAAAGCGAGATTGCCGCCAGTTATTTACCGGCATCTCCCCGGCCGCCGATAGGCGCAGACGGGAAATGGAGGGGAGAGTCGTGTCGCCTGTCAATGCGGAGAGATTGCCGCCATCCATGCTTACATCCAGGCGGCGTATTTCCAACTGCGGCTTTACCGAAATCCCTGTTTTGATGTTTAGTTTTTTCAGATCGTCTGACGATGCCGTCAGCGTTATTTGCACGTTCTGCAGATCACCCGCGGCTTCAAGCTGAAAATTCAGGTTTTCTTTGAGGGGATAAGCCGGATAAAAGGGCCGGATATCACCCGGATTTATCGGCTGGCCGTTCATATGTGCCGCGAAATGCGGCGAAAGGCTGTCATTTTCGAAGAAGCCGTTGCCTTCTAACAAAGAACGGGCACTGGCAATGATCAGACGATCCAGATCATATCGCCGGTCCGTTGCGCTAAGCCCTGTCTCCAGATGGATGGATTCATGCGACCGGCCCGGGCGCATGTTAAAGGCAAGCTGCGGCAATCTCAGATCGTATTTCCCATCGGATTTCGACCAGCCGAACGCAGCTCGTAACGATAATTGTGAGATAGTGAGCCCCGAATCGGGCACCATTTCCGGGGCGAATACCGTGATGTCGGATCGGTCGAGTACAAAGGACCGGATCGATAAATGGGAGAAAGGGAATCCGGATGAAGAGGTGTCCGTTGTGTCGGACGTGACAAGCTGCCGGAAGTTCCATGAACCGCCTTGCGGTTTCCTCAGCTGTGCGCTCAGCCCGTGCAGATCAATTGCTGAAAGAGTGATGGGATGAATGATATTTTTCAGGATGCTGTAGGAAATATGAAGCGTATCGAGATGAATGAGGGTGTCTTTATGAATCACATTCACGTCAATGGCATCCACATGATTCCATAAATCGCCCGACAATTTGCGAATGTGGACTGATCCATTGATGGAAGAATCTGCTGCGGCTACTACCTTTGAACGGATCGTCTCGAGAAGCCACTGTGAGCGCAGGGTCAGGCGTATGGCCACAATGAAGGCGATGATCACTCCTATGATGATCAGCAGGAGCCGGTGACGCCGGGGCCAGCTTTGGGATGCCGGTGGGGGAGTGACTTCGTTCATGGCGGCTAAAACGTGTTACCAATGCTGAGATGAAACGCGATGCGGTTCCAGGTCCGCGATCCGTGATAAGTTCCATTGTAGTAATTCAGGTCGGACAATGTCGGGTTCAGCTTATATCCCACATCGAGCCTTACCGGTCCGATAGGCGTTCGATAGCTTAATCCCAGACCGGCTCCGAATTGCAGCCCGTCATAATTCATCTGATGGATGACGTCCTGGAAGGTATGTTTGTCGAAAAAGAAGATATCGCTCGCCTTTCGCCAGACCTGCCCTCCGTCGATAAATGCCGCCATTCCGAGCTTTGGATAGATGAAGGGAAGCCCCTGCCGCAATTCCAGGTTAAAAGTAAACTCGACCCGGCCCCCGGAGGGGATATACTGGCTGAATGAACCGTCGGGATGTAAAACGGGTAGTTTGGTGCCCAGTTGCTGCCGGTACCAGCCGCGGACCGAGCGGTTTCCGCCTTCAAAGAAACGGATGCTGGCCGGCAGGGTATCATTCTTGCCATAGAAAATCATGCCCCCGTTCAGGCGGACCACCAGATCGGTACGGTAACCGATCTCCTGCAGCCGGCTGATCGACAAAGAAGCTTTTTGATAAGTATAGGTACCGGTCCCCAGCAGTCCCGAGAGTTCGAGATAAGGGCTCAGATACCAGCCGTCCCCGCCTCCTGCGAAATTACGCTGATAAATGGCGCTGAATTGCAACGCAGAAATATTATAGAGCTGGGTCGTATCGCGATAAGTGGTAACGTTGGTTTTTTTCTGCGTGATATTGTTGCGGGTGTATTCATAGGTAATCGTGTGGGTCAGATAGGGAGAAACCTGGTATACCATCGTATTGTTGATCCCGCCCTGCAGCAGTTCGTAGCCCGGTTCCAGGCGATGACTGATAAAGGGGGAAGTGAAGAAACTGCTCTTGTTGTTGAAAATGTAGGGAACCAGGTACGATAATGTCAGCCGCTGCTCGATGAAGGAAGCTCTCGCGGTTGTCGTAAACTCATTGCCTCCCCCGAAGGGATTCCGGTCGGTCCATGAAACTTCGCCCCTCAGATATTCTGCCGTACCAAAACCGGCCCGGATGCCGATAGTATAAGGTTTATGTTCCCGGGCCGTGATCTGGATGGTCACAGTGCTGTCGTGCGGCTGGTCGGGAATCTCCACCGTTACAAAGTTGAAAAGCGGGTGGCTGAAAATGGCCTGTTGGGCCTCATTTAATCCTTTCTGGCTGAAGCGTTCACCTATCTTCAGGCCCGACTGCCTCACCAGGATATGCCGGTCTTCTTGCGGCACCTGAGCCACGTTGATTTCGGAAATATATGCCAGGGGACCCGGCTTTATGAGCATCTTCAAATCCACTTTATGGGCTATGGAATCGACAAGCGGATGCAGCTCAACCCCGGCATAGGGATACCCGAGGTTGTTCAGCGCCGCTTCCATCCGGCCGCTGACCGCATGCTCCCGGATTTTCTCATAGCGTTTGCCCTTTCTCAGGGGGATCCGGCGCAGGGCCCGGTGGAATAATGCGCTTTTTTGAATCCGCAAGGAATCTTTCCGCGGAGCCTGAATCGTGTAAGAGACGGAAACGGTCTTCAGAGGAAGGCCCTCATCGACATAGAACGTAACGATTTTTTTCCACGAGGCACTGCCGTTGTGCACGTGCCAGGTAACCTGCACATCCGGAAACCCGCGTCTTTCATAATAATGTTCTATGCGGATTACATCTTTTTTCACCTCAAGCTCGGAATAATCACTTCCCCGTTTTCTCCAGAAGATAATTTTTTGAAGAAAAGACGGGGCTTTGGTCGCGATGATGTCTTTGAGAACCATGTCCGAATAGGTCTTATTCCCCTCGATGTTGACGTCCCAGACTCTTGATGCTTCTTCCGATGTTACAGATTGGGTATGGCCTGATGAGCACCATCCCAATGTAAAAAATAAGGTTATGAGTATAGAATATACCAGTTTTTCGCTATGCATAAACTGCCTGAATAAACAGCCTCCGGTCATGTGGAGTTCATCGCCGGAACAATCAATCCCCGGAGAGATACTCCGCTATCTAAATACGAAAAACAAAGTAACGGAAAAAGGGCTAATCCTGTTCGATCAGCAGATGCAGCCGGCCCGCTGCAGAGAAAGGCAGAAGAAATCGTTCTGAACCGATGCGGATGCGTACCCCTTCCGGTGCGAGGTGAAGCATGGTGACCCGCGTACCTATTGTCAAATTGAGCCGTTTAAAGAAATTTAACAGATCGCGGTCTTGTGTTTTGACGCGTTGGATGACCCCTGTTTCGCCATCGCTAAGATCGGGCAGGGGAACAGCGCCGTGGTGATCAGGCAGTTTCAGATTAGAATCGGGGATGGGATCGCCGTGAGGATCGACTTCAGGATGACCCAGGAAATCAGCGATTCGTTCCTCAAAAAGTTCACTGATTACGTGTTCAAGACGCTCGGCCTCCTCATGCACTTCCTCCCAGCCGTATCCGAGCGCCTCCACCAGGAACAGTTCGATCAGCCGGTGATGGCGGATCACCTCCAGGGCGACCCTCTTCCCGGCGGGTGTCAGCTGCGCCCCCTGGTACGGCTCATGTTCGACGAGATGAAGCTCCGCCAGCCTCTTCAGCATATTGGTCACCGATGCCGGCTGTACCTGCAGCCGTTTGGATAAATCCTGCGTCCCGGCCCGGATGTTGTCATCTTCCATCAGAAAAATATGCTTGAGATAATCTTCCTGAGCGGAACTGAGGGTGATATTTGTGATTGAGTCCATAACGGGTGAGGTTTCCGGAAAAGTTTATACAATGAGCAAAGGCACGGATACATGATGACGCACATAATCGACCGTCTGCCCGAATATCAGATCCTTGATCCCGCGATGTCCGTGCGTTCCCATCACCAGGAGGTCGACGTTTGTCTGCCGGATTATCTGAGGAATAATTTTCTTTGGAGAACCGTATCCCAGCAAATAATTCACTCTGAATCCGTTTTCCTCAAGTGTTGCAGCATACTCTTCCAGCTTTCGCCGGTCCGACTGCGATTCCAGGTCGGATATGTCGCCGCCCAGGATTCGTGCGCCGGCACTCTCCACGATGTGGATCAACGTAAACCTGCCGTTCTCACTGCACTGGTTGACCGCCGCACTGATCGCCTTTAAATCACTGCTGCTGAAATCGACGGTAACCGCCACATGGCGGACGATTTTTTGTTCGATGAGTTTCCCGATTTCAGTGTCGTAATCCATATGGGGAGTGGCAGCTTCAGAGACAGCTTCTTTCCTGAACCAGGGTTTTATGGTGATGTACAGCAGCAGGAGGATAAGAGCCAGCGTCAGAAGCAAAATGGGATATTGCAGCCAGCGCTCGGGCGTGCTCTTCATCCAGTCGGATAGTGTATCGTACACCAGTTTTACATTCAGGGCGATGATCAGGTAAGCGCACACCCAGGCCCCTGTTTTGATCCAGATATTAATGGCAAACGTTCCCATCTTTTCCCGGTCGCTGACAAAATGAATAAGAGGAATTACCGCAAAACCAAGCTGCAGGCTCAGGATTACCTGGCTCAGGATGAGCAATTGATCGGTGGCTCCCGGACCCACGAACAAAATGACGAGAAAGGCGGGAATAATCGCCATCAGGCGGGTGATGATACGTCGCAGCCAGGGTTGAATCCGCAGATGCAGGTAGCCCTCCATTACAATCTGGCCGGCAAGCGTTCCGGTAATGGTGGCGCTTTGTCCGGAAGCGATCAGGGCAACGGCAAATAAAATGGGAGCTATGGTCGAACCGAGCAGTGGAGCCAGCAGATGATGAGCCTGCTGGATTCCAGCCACCTCGTGGTACCCGCCTGCATAGAATGTGGCTCCCGCAAGAATCAGAATGGCGGCATTCACAAAAAAGGCCATGTTGAGGGCGATTGTGGAATCAATCAGGTTGAATTTCAGGGCAGAGCGAATCCCGGCGTTAGAGCGGTCGTATTTACGGGTTTGTACCAGTGCCGAATGCAGGTACAGGTTGTGCGGCATCACGGTAGCTCCGATGATCCCGATTGCCAGGTAAAGAGCGTAAGAACCGGGCAATTGGGGTATAAGTCCCGAAACGACGGCGCCGGCATCGGGCCGGGCGATAAACAAATTGATCAGGAAAGAGATCCCGATGATGGCGATAAGCCCAAGAATAAATGCCTCCATCTTGCGCATCCCATATTTCTGGAAGAGCAGAATCAGGAACGTATCCAGGAATGTCAGGATCACTCCGATGAGCAACGGCAGATCGAAGAGCAGGTTCAGTCCGATGGCCATTCCCAGAACTTCAGCCAGGTCGCACGCGGCGATGGCGACTTCCGCAAGAACATACAACACATAATTAACCCCTCTCGGGTACATCTCCCGAGAGGCCTGGGCCAGATCGAGTCCCCTGACCAGTCCCAGACGTGCGCTGAGGTACTGCAGCAGAACAGCCATGATGTTGGAGGCCAGGAGAACCCAGATCAGCGTATAGGCAAACCGGCTCCCTGCGGCGATGTCCGTGGCCCAGTTTCCCGGATCCATGTAACCCACACTTACCAGGTAAGCCGGACCGAGAAATGCCAGCAGCCGTTTCCATCCCCGCGCATGCCTTGTCGTGTCGATACTTCCGTGAACCTCCTCCAGCGAGCGATAAACGGGATCAACTTGTTCGGTAAGTTTCATGTTTCATACGTAATTTTGGTACGACCCCAGAATAATACGGAAAAAATTTAGATTAGTCTAAAAATAATAATCTCATTTTTTAGGGTGTACTAC
>CAZNHE010000092.1:0-11377 GCA_964572735.1 uncultured Chitinophagales bacterium
ATTACCTCCAGAGGGGGACTAACAGGTTTAGCCATAACCTTCACCACAGTAAAATTATATCGTAGTAACTGTTACAGAAGCTCCTTCCAACCCATCAGCTGTAGCTTTTAATGTTATAGAACCCTGCCCAGTATTCGTCGGCCTTAAAATCACCAGGCATCTGCCTTTGAAACTTTTACATTGCGGGGCCTGAAAACTTCTCATGTCGTGCGGGCTGCCATTTCCGACAGCCGCTATTTCACCCGATCCACCGGCTTCGAACCGGATTACCCGCCCGGCATGAGGCACCCGCTGCCCCTGTGCATCGATCACTTCGACGGTTACAAAAGACAAATCATTCCTGTCAGCCTTTATCTTCGATCGATCGGCAGACAACCGAATGGCTTTGGGATTCCCGACAGTCTTCAAAATTTTACGCTCCGCGACCTCCCCATCTTTAATGCCGGAGACCCGTAATTCGCCCGGTTCGTATGGAACCTGGAACGAAGCGGTTAATCTTGTATCGTCAGACACCTGTTTTTCTCCCAGTATCTTGCCATTCAGTTCCAGCCTGACCCTTGGATACCGCGAATAAACATTAACGTTTAATTTCTCACCCACGGAAACCGGCCAGGTCCAGCTTTGATGCTCATCAGGCCAGCCCCATTTACTCAGCCTTTCTTTCTCCCCGGCGGGAATGGGACTATGCACCGCCATTTCCAGCATGCTTTGCCTCCAGACAACATCTCTGTAATAAGATTGCGGTTTTTTAAACCCGCAGATATCGATATCCCCGCAATTGGAGCCGTACCAGGGCCACGGCATTCCAAAACTTACGGGCGTGGCGTGTTCGCCGGTAATGACCGAATGACCGAGCCCGGATTCCCCCAAATAATCCATGCCCGTCCAGACAAAATCTCCTATTACCCAGGGATGTTCTTCCACCTGCCGCCAATTTTCCAGAGCATCTTTGGGAAACGATTCGGTTCCAAGCATAACGCGTTCGGGATATTTTTTATGGTCATCTGCATATTGTTCCCACAAATAGTTATAACCGCCGACATCCAATAAGCGGTAAGCCTGGGCCGTGGCAGACCAGTGACGTACCCTGTTGATCGCCTCCGTTACAGGGCGGGTAGAGTCTAACCGGCGAATCAGCGAGATCATTTCTTTTTCAATATCCAATCCTGCCGGTTCGACGCGATCCGGGATTTCGTTTCCAGTGCTCCACAGGATTACGGAGGGATGATTCCGGTCTCTTTTGATCATCGATTCAATATCTCTGCGCCACCATTGCCTGAAATATAAATGATAATCCATGGGCATCTTCCCCTTATCCCAGCAGTCGAAGGCCTCATCCATCACCAGCATCCCCAGACGGTCACAGGCATCTAAAAAAGCGGGAGACGGAGGATTATGGCTTGTCCGAATCGCATTATAGCCGTGTTTCTTCATCAGTTCCACGCGGCGTTCTTCGGCGCGGTCAATCGCTTTGGAACCCAGGGGACCATTGTCATGGTGCATACATCCGCCTTTGAGAACGGTCGGCTTCCCGTTAATTGTAAGCCCGTGAACTGCATCCACCTTGATGGATCTGATTCCAGCCTGCGTTTCCAACTGATCAATTTCATTCCCCTTCTGAATCAGGATGACCCGGGCGTGGTAAAGATCGGGACTGTCAGGAGCCCATAACAAGGGGGATTTCACTTTGATGAGGTGTGTTCTCTTTATTTCCTCATTTCCATTAATTACGATTTCGCTGCTGGTGCGCCCGACTTCATCTCCCCGGGGATCATAAAGTATCGATTCAAGTTCAAGGGTTTTGCTATCGTGCGAGTCGTTCTTTACGGCGGATTCGATCTCAACCAGCGCTTCCCCACGGGTAATATGAGGCGTTGTTACGTACAGCCCCCATTGAGCAAAGTGAACGCCTTCGGTAACCCGTAATGTAACATGCCGGTATATCCCTGAACCGCTATACCACCGGCTGTTTCTCCCTGTGTTATCAACCCGCACGCTTATAACATTCGGCTGCCCCGGGGACCTTAAATAGGGAGTCAGGTTGTATTCATAACTTGCATACCCGTATGGATGGTTGCCAAGAAAATGCCCGTTAATCCAGGCATCCGCATTCATATAGATGCCGTCGAACAAAATAGAAACCCTTTTATCCCGGTCCTCTTCATCCAGTTTAAATTCTTTACGATACCAGCCGATGCCCCCCATAGTATGTCCTGTCGAGCCGCCGCCCGGACTTTCGGGAGAGAATGGCCCGGTGACCCGCGGAGTCGGGGCAGAGGCGTAAATACCTCCTTTCTGATTATGACAATAGACCTTTACAGAAATGACATTACGATCCTTCTGTATCAACCGGGCAGGGACGCGATATACACGAACCTTCATGAAATTCAGTGAATAATAAGAATACCTGAATTTCGGCGGAAAATCGCCTGTTCCCCCGATTCTCACTCCGTTAAAAAAGGCTTCATCCGAATCTGCAATCCTTCCTATGTTCAGCAGAAAATCCCTGCCATGAAGATCGGAGGGAATCTCTATTTCTTTCCGGTACCATCCATAAGCTCCCGATTGATCCTGCTCTGAATAAAGATCCCAATAATCGGGTAACCGCACTCTTTTCCATGATTGGTCGTCAAATGACGGGTTCTTCCACCCGGAATTATTTCCTTTTTTAAATTTCCATTCCCCGTCAGAAACAGTCAATGAGGGTAATTCCTTTCCTTTGGGCAAGTCCTCAATGCTCCAATCGTGCGGTATGTCTATTTTTCTCCAGTTCGATACATCAAAATCGATTTGTTCGGCTCCTGCAGCATCACCTCTTTTGAAATACCACTCATCATCAAATGCACGGAAATTGCCTTTTCTAAGTCTATCGGAGGAAGTTTTCGGAACATCCGGGATGGCTGCCTTATCAAATACCTGTCGTGATAATATTCTTTGGGGTATTGTGAAAAAAGATCCTAAAAATACAACGGAATATTTACCTGCTTTCTTTATGAATTCCCTTCTGTTGTATTTATCCTTTCTCATAATGAGTACTGTTTATACAAATAACGTTGGTTCTATTAATGCCATAGCGACTGTTATAGCTGTGACGGCGGACACGCAAATCATCCATACGCTTTTTCCGGTAGAAACGTGCCGATTGCCTGATCCTTCTTTCTGAAGGGTTTCGGCCACCCGTGTCAATCAGGCCAAACGCCTGGTGCACAGCCAGAATATTTAAATATCTAAAGAATTCCAACCGGGATTTGCCGGCTCCCCGTTACCGCTATCTCTTGAAGTCATCTCATCATAATGCCTGCCGGAGACGCGTTCTTTTTATCTCCGCCCCACCTGATTCCATTTGGGAAATCGCCGGCCGGCGCAGCATATCAGCTGCTTCTCTCCTGTCAAAACTCGCATTTATTACCTGCCCGGAATCAGGTTGTCCGGACACACCGGAATGATACGGAGGAAAAGGGGAGCCGGGTTACCCGACCCGGCGTTGTTCGGAGGCAACTGCCTCGTCCGGCCAATCGTGCCAGTCGGTTTTAAGCAGCCGGTAAAGGTCATGATCGAGATATCGCCCGTCCCGGCATTCGACCTGTGCCAGACGCGCCTCCCGGTAAAATCCCAGGCGTTCGGCCACGCTTCGGCTCCGGGTGTTTTCAACCGCACACTGGATCTCAACCCGGTTCATCGCCAGTTCCTGAAAAGCATAATTGATCAGCACCCGGCACGAACGGGTTACGAATCCTTTCCCTTCCCATCGTTCATCGATCCAGTAACCCAGGGAGCATACATGATCCGCCAGGTGTATCCTCTGAAACCCCGCCAGGCCGATGATCCCGTTCTCGTGTATGATGGCCGACTGGAACCCGGGATAATTTCCCGTGTGATTTTCCGGATCTTTCAGCTCTTCGAAAATGCGCTTATTCTGATCGATGAAATGCTGGGTGGCTGCAAGGGTATTCAACCGGCTGGTCCAGCGTTTCCAGGCACTCAAATGTTCCCGGTTCAAAGAAACCAGATGAAACAATTCTACCGTTTGCGTACGATCAAACAGCTTGAGTGAAACTCCCGGAGCAACGGAAATATTCATTTTTTTTTCTTCAGGCCCAGCAATTCATAATATAGCTTTTCAGCCCGTTCGGTCAGTTCTTCGACAGACCCGTCGTTAACAACAATATGATCGGCATAAACCCTCAGTTGTTTAGTATCCTGCTGCCGGCGCATGCGGGACCGAACCTGGTCCGCATCCACATTGTCTCTGGCCTGTACGCGTTCGGTTCGTTGTTCTTCGGGAGCCTCCACCAGTACAATGACATCCAGAAATTCCGGCCTTCCTTCATTCAGCAGCAGTGCCGCTTCCTCGACAAACATGGGATACCCTTCCCGAAGGGCCTGTGCCGACAGCCTCTTGACTTCCTCCCGGACCTCCGGATGCACACGTTCATTCAGTTCCGCCGCACGCCCTTTATCAAACGCTTCCCTGGCCAGATGGGCACGATTGAGCTCTCCCTTTTCGTCATAACTTTCTTCTCCGAACGCCGAACGTATCTCTCTCTTGAGCGCCTCGTCGCGGGTCATCAACTCACGGGCCAGATCATCGGCATAAATCACCTTTGCTCCGAGCGACTCCCATACACGGCATATCGTGGTTTTTCCGCTCCCGATTCCACCCGTGATTCCGATCTTTACCATGTCACACCAGGGTGAAACGTTTCTCCGCCTCGTTGCTTTCCGGATAATCCGTGGTAAAATGCAACCCGCGGCTTTCATGGCGCTGAAGGGCTGAACGGATGATCAGATAGCTTACTACGATCATGTTACGCAGCTCGCAAAGGGGGACACTCACCCGGTTACGGGCGTAAAAATCCTCGACCTCGTCATACAAAAGTTTTGTCCTGCGAAATGCCCGTTCCAGCCGGTGGTTGCTGCGGACAATACCCACGTAATCCCACATTATTTGTTTAAGCTCCAGGCGGTTATGGGAAATCAATATCCACTCGGCGGTATCGAAGGTGCCGGATTCATCCCACTCGGGGATGGCCGCGTCGAGCGCATCGGGTTTCCCATAATTAACCGCCGCCTTTGCCGCGTGATTCGCGAACACGATGGCTTCGAGCAGGCTGTTGGATGCCAGCCGGTTTGCCCCGTGGACGCCTGTGCAGGCCACCTCACCGCAGGCATACAAGCCTTTAATCGAGGTTTGTCCGTCCAGGTCGGTCAACACTCCGCCGCACTGATAATGAGCCGCAGGCACAACCGGAATGAATTCTCTGGTGATATCGATCCCGTAGCTCAGGCACGTTTTATAGATATGGGGAAACCGCGTTTGGATATCGCCGGAATCGAGATGAGTGACATCCAGATAGACACATTCTTCGCCCGATTTTTTTAGCTGATCGTCAATGGAACGGGCCACGATGTCGCGCGGAGCCAGATCGCCGCGTTCATCGTACCATTTCATAAACGCTTTTCCCTTTTTATTTCTCAGGATTCCTCCGTGCCCGCGGACGGCTTCCGATATCAGAAAAGAGCCTGCTTCCGGAAGGAAAAGAGTTGTAGGATGAAACTGGAAGAATTCCATATTGGCTACGCGTGCCTTGGCGCGGTAAGCCATGGCAACCCCGTCGCCCGTTGCCACGTCAGGATTTGTGGTATGAAGATACACCTGGCCCGATCCGCCGGAAGCCAGCAGCGTCGCCCCGGCCAGATACACATCCACCCGGTTTGTTTCAATATCAAGCACATAAGCGCCAAAACAGTGGATATCCTCATCGTAACGGGTGACCTGCCTCCCCAGATGGTGCTCGGTTATCAACTCTATGGCGAAGTGATGCTCATTGATACTGATGTTGGGATGGTGGTGGACCTGATCGAGGAGTACGCGCTCAATCTCGCGGCCGGTGGTATCTGCTGCATGAACAATACGGTTCTGTGAGTGCCCGCCTTCGCGCCCCAGGTCAAGCCGTCCGTCCGACTTTGAGAAATGGGCTCCCATCTGCGTCAGTTCGCTGATCATGGCCGGTCCTTCGCGCACAATCTGCTCGACAGCCGCCTGGTTGCACAAACCGGCTCCGGCAATCAGCGTATCGCGGGTATGTTTCTCCAGGCTGTCGTCCGGCAGCATAACGGCAGCAATACCGCCCTGGGCGTAATTGGTGTTCGCCTCGGATTTTTCTTTTTTGGTGATAATACAAACCCGGCCATAATCCGCCACCTTGAGCGCATAAGTCAATCCGGCAGCACCGCTTCCAATGATTAAAAAATCGTATTCGTGTTTCATCTTTTCATCAGCCAGGCTTTTATGAATTCATCCAGGTCGCCATCCATCACAGCATTCACATTCGATGTCTCATGTTCTGTACGATGATCTTTAACCATATTATACGGATGCATGACATACGACCGGATCTGGGATCCCCATTCGTTTGCCTTTTTTGAAGATTCCAATTCGTCTTTGGCGGCATCACGAATTCGTTTTTCCAACTCATATACCCGCGATTTAAGCATTTGCATCGCCTTTTCGCGATTCTGAAGCTGCGAACGCTCCTGCTGGCATTCGGCAACTACACGCTCACTCGATCCGTCGGACAAAGTGCCGGTCCAGATAAGCCGAACGCCGGTCTCGACTTTATTCACATTCTGGCCTCCTTTCCCGCTTGAGTGAAAACGCTGCAGCTCGATATCATCCGGATTTAGTTCGATCTCAATGTTATCATCGACAATCGGATAGACAAAAACCGAACAAAATGAGGTGTGCCGCCGGGCATTGCTGTCGAACGGGGAAATACGCACCAGCCGGTGAACACCTGTTTCCGCTTTAAGATAGCCGAAAGCAAACGTCCCCTTCACCTCGATAGTCGCACTTTTGATACCTGCCACGTCTCCGGCCTGGTATTCCAGGGTGTTAACCTCGTACCCCTTACGTTCCGCCCAGCGGACATACATCCGGTAGAGCATCTGGGTCCAGTCCTGACTTTCGGTTCCTCCCGCCCCGGGGTTCATCGTGATGATCGCATCCCGGCGGTCATCTTCCCCGCGCAGCATATTTCTCAGCTCGGCATCTTCGAGTTTCCTGCACAGCCGGTCGGCCTCCTCATTCAGTTCGCCGGCTACATCCTCGCCTTCCTTCAGAAACTGACGGAAAACTTCGATGCTCTGCCGCAGCTCATCCAGTTCATCCCAGGCCTGAACCCATTCCTTTTCCTGGTTGAGCTCCTTCATGATATCCTGGGCATGATCGGGGTCATCCCAAAAGCCGGGCTGCTGTGCCTGATCTTCCAGTTCTTTTATGTGATTGCTGCGTTTATCATAGTCAAAGATACCTCCTCAGCGCATCCACGCGCTGAAACAGGCCGGCCAGTTGCTCGCTTGTATAAAGTATTTCCGTCTGTGGCAATGTTTTTTTCCTTCCAGGTTATAAAATCACTTTGTGAATGACGACCAAACAGCGACATGAAAAGCCGCAGGCGATCTTTCATCATCCAAAAATAAGTCTTTTTTGCCGGATTTCTATTCCCTGCTCATCCCGATAAATGATGCCGGATCCGCACACTCTCCCTTTCGGATCAATTTCGCCCGCCATTTCTCTTTCTTTGCAGCGACCCCGGCGACCTTACCTGCGCAACAGCGACGAAAGGAACAGGCCGATTGCAAAGCCACCGATTAGTCCGGCCATTACGCCTCTCTCCGGGTTGGCCCGTACGTAACGTCTCGCACTGCGGTATTGGTGTCTTGCCTGCCGCTTTAACTCTTTCCTCGGATCCATCGCATTCCAGATTTGTTGTCAAATTCCATTATCTTATGCCCTCAATATAAGCAACACAAAAGGCTGTTACACCCGTTCACATAAATCCGGCCATTTACGGAAAATTATTTTGAATTCAGGAAGATCTTTGGAAGAATCCGTGGCCGGTTTTTTCGTGTCTCGGGGAAATCCATTTCGGAGGACATGTTCTTTTGATGATTTACGGGAAACCCGGATGATGATGTTACATTTGATCTTATGACCCACACTGATTTTGAACAACGCGCCTGGCAGTTGTTGCCTTGCCTGAGGGAAGCGGGAAACCGGATAATGGAGATGCGGGAGAAGCCGGATTTTCAGGTTATGAAGAAATCCGACGGCTCTCCGGTAAGCAATGCCGATCTTTGGGCAAACGATTATTTTACCGATATCCTGCGGCAGTATTATCCCGGAGAACCGATCGTAGGAGAGGAATCCGAATCAAAAAAATACCCTGTCGGGGCCGAACGGCTCTGGTTTCTGGATCCCATCGACGGCACCACACATTTTGTGTCGGGGAAGGATAACTTCTTCATCCTGATCGGCCTTTGCATTGACGGCATCCCCTCTTTCGGGCTCAGCTACCAGCCCACAACAGGAATTCTCATCGCAGGCGACGTTCAAAGCGGCGTTCGGATGATCGACCGGAAGGATCAGATAACCCCGCTTCAGGCGCCGGACTGGCCGGATGAGCAGCCTTCGCTTATTCTGAAACGCCCTCCCCCGGAACTTAAAGAAAGGTTATGGGAAGAATTCAGAGTGAAACGGTATCCATATATAGATGAGCAGGTAGACATGCTTGGTCCCTTACTGGATCAATCCAACGGGTTTGTCAGCTACCGGGAAACGGCTCTGTGGGATTTATGTGCACCTGCAGCTATCATGCACTCGGCCGGATATGAAATCCTCCGGCGCCCGGACGGCACGGTTGAATTATTCAACCAGGGCAACCTTATATTCAATTTCTTCTATAGTCTGCCCGCCAATACGCCAGCCGGATTAAGAAAACGGCTGATAGCGGATAGTCGGTAGCGTCATTTCAACGACAAAGTGTCATTCTGATCTCTCGCAGATTTACGCTGAGCTCTACATCTTTCTGCGATGAACTCTGTCCCGACATGTTGGGAAGAAAATTCCCCGGCAGACTATGTTCAATATGACAGTAGCCTGTTGTTGGTTGCCGGTTACGGCTCATTCAGGGATTGAAAAGCCTCCTCAACCGGCCATCAACAGCTAACCCCCACTCTCCTTACCAAAATCTATCGTCATCTGCCCGGTGAGCCGGGACCGTACAGTGACTTTGGGCTGAATATAAAGAGGCTCAGGGGGATGGTAGGGATCCACGGTTCCAGGATCCCAAATCCCGTTTCTGTTTCGGTCCTGGTAAACGGATACGGTATAATCCAGAGGAGGCAGATTATGGATCGTCACCGGGCTGCCTGTCGCGGTGGTATCGCGGGAAACCCGGTTTTCACTGTTGACCAGATGAATATGGTAGAGGGTTTCTCCGGTCGTATCCACGCCAGAAATGGTAACTTCCAGTTCCCCCATTTGATCGCTGTACCAGATTTTAGGTGCAACTTTCAGGTAATTGAACGTAGCCGGGTTGTATAACCGGAACCCGTATGCCGAATGATTTTGCCAGACCGGATCGGGATGAATGATCAGCTCATTATTCGTAACCGTTATCTTAGGCCATGGAGAGATCAGCGTCTGATCCTGGATGACTTTTACCGAATCCCTCAGAGCCTGCCCTTTGATCGGCACACTGTACAAAACCTTCAACGGCTCGGACGGGTACAGGCTGTTACCATTGATAACCCGAACAATCCTTACCGACGTGGTATCTTTCTGATCCGATCCCTGAAAGGCAAGATCCGGCCTGTAAACCGAAGTATCGTTTTTCAAGCCACGGATTTGCAGTTTATATGTTTTATTCGGGAGAAGATCCTGCGGACTCTCGGCGTATAACACAAAATCTTTCTCCGGATCCCGGTAAAGGGGATCCACCGTGGCCAATTTTCTGCCGAGGCTGTCGGTTAGTGTCACCTGCAGCGAATCTGCCGATGGAATCGGTTTGCTGAAACGCAGCCGCAACCGCCGCGACGAAAGCAAACCCACCCCCAGAATATCGGGCCGCACGGTATCAACCGGCATGACATATATTGTACCGAGATCACCCGTGGAATCCCTTGATAACGTGAAAAATTCCTGGTTAAAGGGGCGTGCTCCTTCAAGCTGGGGCTCCCATATTTTGTCGCTGTTACGGTCGTCAACCAGGAAAGCCCGGTATTTTCCTGCCTTAAGATAGGTAAACGAGACGGTGCCGCTGGTGTCGGTTTCGAGGGTATACCGCGCTCTTTCGTGAAGATGAAACGGCGGCAGAAACAGGAAAACCGTTTTCCCGCCGACACCTTTGCCGGTAACGGCGCTGATGATCTTCCCATGCAGCTTCCCGGAATCAATGGTTGGTCCGGTTGAGAGCGCCAGCGTCACCGGGGCGGCCATGGTGTTGCCATGATAATCGGTAAGAGCGGTGCCCAGCGTAAACACCATCGTCGTTGAATCCGGAAGAGGCTTGTCGAAACTCACCTTTGCCGATTTCCGGCCAAAACTAACTTTATAAGCGAGCCCAAGCGCCGGAGCCATATTGAAGGCCTGTTGAAAGGTCGAACGGGTAATAAATTCTGAAAAATCAAATTCAATAAACTGCTTCTGAAAGTTCACTGTCCCACTCTTAGGAAATGTTCTTTCGACGGTAGGGCCTGTCTTATCAGGAGGTCCGCCGGTCGGACTTGTCGGCGTGGCACATCGACTGAGCAAAAATGAAGTTGCTGCAAGGATTAAAACGGCCCGGATTCGCACAGCTTAGTTTCCTCTCACGTTAAACAGCAGATAAACGGTTACCCCAAGCGCTGCAAGGAACAATCCCGGCTCGAGAATGCGATGAACGATCCAGCTTCGGTGTCGGTGCGCGTCTTCAAACCGGGCCGGCGGCCAGGAAGAGGCGAGCTCATCCCGCAGACCGGAGGGTACCGTGTCTGTCGCGGCAAAGGAATGTTGTTCCATCCCCCCGATCACACCGGCGGTATCGGTCAGGGTTACCATCACTGATCCCTTGATTATCCGGCGTGCCTTTCCGTCATCCATTTTCCGGTAACGATTGGAAGCCGTTACCTGCAGCCGTAAGTCCGCATGGTTGTCGGCCTGCGACAGGATTTGTTTATGCTCCGAAAGCAAAAAACGGGTAACCTCATAACGGTACTGGTCACTCAGATTTCCCGTGAGGTAAACCGGTATCGACAACGTATCAATGAGCAGGCTTTTCCCAAGTTCCCGAAGGCTGAGATCCAGGATACGCTCTCCATTGGTTTCAACAGAAGACTGGCTGAAGCCGATTGCCGCATCGGCGTAAATCAGCATTACGAGACAGAGGCCTCCTAAAATGCACCTCCGGAGCAGAGCTGCCGTTTTTTTTGAGGAATGAGACGGAGGATGTGTAGCCATGTGGCGTCGAATTGGTCGATATATCGGGATGCTGTGCAAAGCTACTGCAAGCACCCCAAAAAGAAAAACAATTTATTCATCTGCCTGCCTCCGGGG
>CAZNHE010000093.1:0-11342 GCA_964572735.1 uncultured Chitinophagales bacterium
CCGTCAGTATTTCCAGCGACCGGTCCGTCGAGTTATTATCAATGCACAATATCTCTATGTTCTTCCAGCTTTGTCTCAGGGCTGATTCGATAGCTTCATGAACAAAATCAGCACCGTTGAAACAAGGGATGATTATGGATACCAAACACATATATGAATTTTTGTTCAGATAAGTTTGTTAGCCTCTGCGCCGGCCCGTTTTCTGAAACGGGATGATATACAAATAAACAGCTACGTTTTCCAAAACAGAAATAGCCTGCCGGCACCTGTTGCAAAGATACGCAGAGAAAAACATTATGTTCGCTTTAGCCTTTGAGTTTAAGAAATTCTATAGCTTCAAAAAAACATACCCACATGCGACGTAATCTGTTTGCCGTATCCTGCCGACGGGTCGCCGCTCCAAACCGGTGTTATCCCGGATACAGAAGGCACAACAATAACGAGATGTTTTTCAGTCCCCAATATCCTGCCTCAGCATTTCTTTGCAAAACGTATTATAATTAATGTAGGCGTTATAATATTCATTCCAGTAAGCCCTGACTCCTTCCCTGAATTTTATCGAATGTTTTTCACTGATTGTAAATTCTGCGACAGCCCGTGCAATTTCCTCCGGCCCGGGGTCGGAGGGCAACAGGATGCCGGTTCTGTCTGTTACGATTTCTGCATTCCCTCCCACGTCGGTAGCCATAAGAGGAATTCCAAAGCTGGCCGCTTCCATCAGCGAGACAGGGATGCCTTCTGAAGCACTTACATTGATGAATAAATCTACCGGTTCCTGTTGATAAAATTTCATCAAATCCCGGTTGGGAATCCGGTCACGGATCTCCCACATGATATTCCCGGGAAGTGTACGGGCTCTTTTGTGCAGCTCATCCCATAATTCACCATCCCCGAAGTGTATCCATTTCAGGGGAAAGGGAATCCTGAGCAGTGCCTCAACCAGCAGGCCGATCCGCTTTACCGGAATCAGATTGGAACAGGACACCAGCATGAAGGCACTTTTGTCTTCCCGGAACGGGTTGAGTCCCCAATCATGTGTCCCCAGACGGGAAACCGTGATCTTTGAGGAATACCGGGGGTACTTCTCTTTGATATACCGGGCGCCGTCTTCAGAGACACAATGCAGCCGGTCTACCATTTGTAACTGAAAATTCCGGAAGGGAATGACCCCTGTTGTTCTTTTCTCCTCATAAAGATCAAAGCGGTGGGCTCTCGCAATAAAACGGTCAATTTTGCGGGTACGTACAAGATACGCCAGACTCGTGGCCCAGTTGCCGAACCAGTATGCATAACAGGTGACGTCCCTGCCGGTACGCTCATCCCAGAGCCGCCGGTATAATTCCCTGCCCATGTAGATATTATGCAGAAACTGTTTCATGATATTATATACGCTGTGCAAAAAGCTTATAATGATCAGCCGCTTCCCCCGGATGTTCGTCTTCTTTATCAAAGTGATAAATTCTCCAAGCATAACCAGGATGAGCGACGGCTGCAATAATCCGGATACCCTGCCGAACCTATATTCGTTCATCTGGTTCAGCTCCAGCACCCTGGCGTTCGCAGGTATTTCTCTCCTGTCCCCTTCTGCTTTCTCCGGTACCAGAACGATCTCATCATAGTAATCCGCCAGGATCGGGATTTCATTTTCCAAAAAGGTTTCCTGGGTACCAAACGGAAATTCAAATGTGAACAAGTAAAGCTTACTCATTGAATTGCACTTAGATCCGGCAGGTCGGTGAATTACCTGGCATACTCTATCGTTTGAAGCGGCGACGATATCTTCTGCATTCCGTCCGATTGCAACAAAACCTTTTATTTCTCTTTTATAATCAATGGCAGGAGACCGGCTATATAAGGGGCCTGTCCGGCACCGGCTCCCGGAAGGAAAAGCAGGCTTTGGGAGGATCAAATATCAGGTCATGGCCAGCAGCAGATCCTCGTAAGAATGCTCGGCAATGATAGATCCATTCGACAATTCGTAGATTTTGTCGCATCCCTTTAGTGTGGTATATCGGTGAGCCACAACAAATAACGTTATATCCTCGTTCCCAAGCTGCTCTATGGCCTCGGTAACTTCCTGTTCGGTCTTCGTGTCAAGAGCACTGGTTGCTTCGTCGAAAACCAGAATTTCCACGTTCCGGTAGAGTGCCCGTGCAATGGCCAGGCGCTGCCGCTGTCCGCCGGACAACCGGCTTCCCGTTTCGCCGACGACAGTATCAATGCCGTTCTCCAGTGACGCAATAAAATCTTCCATGGAAGCACTCTGTATAACATGGCGGAGCCTCTCTTCATCAACCGACTCCTCTCCCAGGACGATATTATCTTTGATGGTTCCGCTGAGGATATAAACATCCTGCCGCACATACCCGATCTTGTCCCACCAGTTACGGGTAAATTCATCCGTCAGGGGTTTGCCGTCAACCAGCATTCGCCCTTCATTCTCCTTGTAAAAACGCAGTAACAAGTTCATCAGCGTTGTTTTTCCACATCCTGTGTGCCCAATAAACCCTATCCTTTGCCCCTTTTTCACACGAAATGTAATATCCTTCAGAACAGGCTTGGTATCATCCGGAAAGGTGTAATGAACATGATCGAATACAATATCTCTATCAAACGGTATGGACTTTGGTGTGATCGCCCGCACCGCACGATCCTGATCGGCAAAAAGCGCCATATTTCTCAGCGTATACTGCGACTGTTTAATTGTCATCAGGTACTGGAGTATCCTGTTCGCTGATGGCAATAATTTGTACGCCGCCGCCACAAATAACCCTAAAATAGCCACCGTACTGGTAGTATGGCCGATAAAAAGGGAATAAATAATAATGATGACAACACCAAAAATGGCAACGGTCTCCATAAGCTTTTGAGGAACTAAAAGAAATACGTTCTTCAGAATATTCAATTTCTTTGATCTCGCGCTCAATTTCATAAAGCGATCGCGAAATACATCCCGCTTATCCGCCAGCTTAATATCGATGTACCCATAAAAAGCATCGTGCAAGGCTCCGTAGGAACGCCCCCGCAAATCATCCAGCTCGTTTCCTATTTCCACCTGCTTTTTTTTCAGTGCGGTATAACTTAGCCAGACAGTCGGCCCCAGTAAAAGGGCCAGCAATACAAACAAAACAGGCCGCAGAGCGGCAACACCAACAATAATAAAAATAGCTATAAACGATTCTGTAGCAAGGAGCAATAGCTGATTGAGAACCTGGCTGGTAAATTGATCGGGTGTGTTTGTCACGTAATTCAACACCCTGCCTGATCCAAGGTTTTTGTAATTCCAGAAATCGATATTATAATATTTGTCATATTGCCGGGAGACGATATTCAGGGAAATACGGGCCGTGAAGCTATACTGGATCCAATTCAATCCTACCAAAAGAGCATTTTTCCCTATAAAAAACAGAAAAACGGCCAGGATGAAGCACAAAACGAACGTAGAAGTGGATTGAAATCCAAACATGGTATAAACCGCATGAACGTAATAATTGGTTTGAACGACTTCCGGACTGGCAACAATTTTGACCAATGGAAGGATTGAGGCCAGGCCGAATACATCCAGCAGAGCGCCGATCATGGTGGCAACAAGAACCAGGGCGAACCGTTTCTTATCTTTCCTACTCAGATAGGTACCAATTGCTTTCAGCGAGTGTTTGAATGAAAAATTGCTCATTCCCGGTAAATTGGAGCCGATTACTTAACGTGGTTGATTTTGGAAGCGGATGTCATCCATGAGTGCGGAAACTTCACAGAGTCTTTAATCCTGCGGATTTTCGGTATGACGTTATTCATCTTCGACAGTAATTTTTTATTTAAAATGCACCAAGCCGGCCGGCCACCAGTACAATAGCGGCAATACTGCCTATGGTGATGCCAAACACCTGGATGTAATCCAGCGGACTCGGTTTCGTACGTACCAGTACGTTTATAACATCATTGTTATGAAGATCGAAGTTTTCAAGAGCCTGGGGTAACGGATGGTTATACTGGAAAGTAAATGTCCGCAAATGGAATTTTTTCTGCGCGGGATCATACCGGTTTATTCTCAGATATACCTTTTGATGGGACCAATTCAGCTGCTGCCCGACATTATATCTCCCTCCGCTCGTCGTAGAGGCCCCCGGACCACCGGCGTAGCTGATTAATTCTACCAGGCTCATATTCCGGGGTACCAGGACCCTGCCGTGCAGGCCGACGTCGCCCCATAAACTTAAGGTATCAGCCAATTGCCCGGGTTCTATCAGGCTGGTCAATCCCTGAATCGTCGGCTGATTACGCAGATACTGGTAACCATTATTCCCGATCTGGGCTTCACCCACGCGGCTCATCCCCAAAACGACGAGTGCCGTAATACATATACTCCATTGGAGACGAATCCTCTGATTTTTGCCGAACATGATGCCCCTAAACTTTAAGTTGTTTCTGTTTCTTTTCCCGCGCGCCCTTTCCTGCATCATGATGATATTTCCCATATTCGGAATAGCTGGTTTTATAATAATCCTTATGATAATAATAATCGGTGCTTTTCCTGGGATTGTAAGAAGTCATGACAGTACCCAGAATATTAGCCTGTGTTCTCTGAAGCGCTTCAACCGTATGGTCCAGTTCTGTTTCCTTGGTATCATTAAACCGGACGATGAGGATCACTCCATCCGTCAGATGAATCAAAGGCGCGGCGTCGGTGATCATTCCGTAGGGAGCCGTATCGATCAGGATATGATCATATTGGTCCTTCAGATCCACAATCAACTGGCGCAGTTTTGTACTTTTACTGAGTGAAGCGGGATTAGGCGCGACTTTCCCTGTAGTCAGTATGTCCACCCCCTCAACAGATGATTTTTGTATGACTTCGGGGAGGCTGCTGTTCTCAAAGAGATGCTCCAGAATGCCCGGTGCCTCTGCAACACCAAAGATGTTGGCAACGCCCGGACGGCGAAAATCGGCATCCACAACCAGCACCCGCTTTCCTGCTTCTGCAAGAGTCACGGCGAAATTCGCCAGAACCGTACTCTTGCCTTCCCCTTTATGAGAGCTGGTCACCATCAATACCCTCAGCGTATTGTCCGGCTGGGAATAAATCACATTACTCTGCAACCGTCGAAAGGCCTCGGAAATGGGTGAAATCGACTCCAAATGAGCAAGCAGATAGGTTGAAACACTAAATCCGTCGACCATTACATGCCGCTTCCTGGAAAACAGCTTTCGTATTTCTCCGGTCATCTCGGGGACAACGGAAAGAACAGGGAAATTCCGTTTTTTCAGTTTTTCAACGCTGTTGAATTTGTTGATAAGGGTCTCTTTGGTGAACAGATACCCTACGGGCAATATCAGGCCGATGGCAAAACCTATGAGTATAATGACCGGTTTGTTGGGGATGATCGGGTCGACGGGCCGCGTGGCACTGTCAATGATGCGTCCCTGACTCGACTGTAACTGCTCATCCAGAGCCATCTGAGCCGCCTGTTGCGAAAGTGTCGTGTATAAATCCTGGTTCAACTGGACCTTACGTTTCAGTCGTGCCAGCTCCATCATGTTATTGGGCACTTTATTGAACTGCTCTTTATAGAAGGAGATCTGATCATTCAGCGCCTTTAGCTGAGCCTCGTTCTGGCTCTCCTGTATCTGTAAGGCAACCAGTTTTTGGCGCAACGTCCCGACTTCGGCTAAAATACTGTTGTTTGTACCTGTATTTATTATCGAGTTTAGCCCGCCATTCTGACTGAGCAATTTGGTGGTCAGTTTTTCTATCCCTTCCTGGAGCACCTTCTCCTGTTGATCTATTTTCCGCAGTTCCGGCTCGGAGTCGGGATGAGCCTTTAGTCCGGGATTCTGCGCCAGGATTAATGCCTTTTGGGTCTGCAACTGAGCCAACTGATTCTGATAGCTGTTCAACGTCGGCCCCACGCTCTCGGAAAGCTTCTCTGCCAGCCCCGGTTTGATGGAGGATATTTGTTCTTTATAGCTGTTGATGGCCGATTTGAGCGATACCTGCTGGATATCTATTGCCTGCCGCTGGCTTTCAAGCTGCGATAACGTGGACACCAGCTGATCTGTCTGGCCATCAAGCGAGACCATATTTTTCTGATTCATAAAGCGGCTGAGGTCGTCTTCGGCATCGAACAGTTCGTTCTTGATCTTATTCTTCTCTGTAGTCAAAAACTCATTAGCCTGGTGAACCACCGCCCGGTTCTGTTTCATCGAAATATCGATGTAAGTATTCATCACCATATTGACTATGCGGGATGCTTCATACGGATCGTAACTGCTGAACGAGATCTGCACCATCCCCGGGATAGTAAATCCCGATTTATCCTCCTTCTGCTTCACATCAAGCCCTCCGCGGATACGGCCGGAGACAACTCCCAAATTGACCAGTGAAGAATCTGTGGGATAGTCGTTCCAGAGGATCGGGTACAACGTCCCATCCGGACGATACTTGATATCCATCATTTGCCGGGCTACCTCATTCGCCAGCTTGCGGGACTTAATGAATTCGACCTGCATTGCTACCGAACTGTTTCCGGCAACGTCATAATGGCTGGCAAACGTTTGAGTGATCTGGCTGTTTCCTCCTCCATTGCCGCCGCCTCCGTCAGGCGCCTGCTGGTTTTGTATGATATACATGGTTCCGGTACTCTGGTATACCGGTGTCGCCGTTTCCGAGATGTAGACGGCACACCCTGTTCCGAGCAGGATGAAAAACAGAATCATCCACTTATGGCTTAAAAACAGCGATAAGAATTTTTTGAAATCTATCAATTCCCCGGTATTGGAAGGCTGTGGATACCCGCCGCCGTACCGTGCACCCAGATAATATCCGCCGCTGCCATTCCGGTTATTTCCATTCAATGATCCAGATCCATTTTGAATAGCCATAGTCCGCTATTAAGCAACTCCTTATTTTATAACGTTTAATTCGTTTTTCATTTTGTATAACGGAATCTATAATGTATTACCTATGGGATACGAATAAAATATGCATTTTATCGTATTAGAAATACTTATCATAATATATCTAATTCCCTGAATCCCGGCGATCCGGGAATAGTATATGAAATTATATGCATTGGTGGCTGTGTGAATTTTCTAATCCCCTGCGAAAGCTCTGCTTCCTTTCCTCAGGAACCCGCTTTCAACCATGACCTGCGTTTCCCTTTATCGACGGCACCATGCACAGCAAAAGCCGCATATATCCGCGATGATGACTTTTATCCGGGAAGATTGGATAACGAAGATACCTTTGGGACAGTTCCACTGCGTCAGATGCATGAAACCGGAAGGGTTAACACCTGCCGCGGAGGCAGTCCGCCGGCGCAATGCTATCTTTCTGTTCCTTCTGCTACGGTTTCATACGAGGGGTCAGCCTTCGCATCATTCATTTGGTTCATTATATAATCGAAGTACCTGTACTCCTTTATATTGTATCTTTTAAACCGCCCAAAGCCTTTCAAATATTCCCGGTATTCAGAATCGGAATTACGTTCCGAGCCATCCTTCCCGACTCCTTTACTCGTGATCGTGAACGGAGAGAGTACTCTCATATACAAGGGATGCCTCTTTGGGGTGGAAACAAGATGACGTTTGGTGTAATAATTCATCCAGTACTCACTATGATCCGTATTGATTAACGGTCTGCCTACTTCTGCGACAGCACTCAAAGCATGTCTGTATTTGTGGATGGCCGTATTGGGTATCCAGTTCCTCTTGCTAAA
This sequence comes from uncultured Chitinophagales bacterium, assembly GCA_964572735.1. Taxonomy (GTDB): domain Bacteria; phylum Bacteroidota; class Rhodothermia; order Balneolales; family DATFMH01; genus DATFNI01. Next base: position 7,716 of record CAZNHE010000093.1, read on the forward strand.
GGTTTTTTTCCCGCTGATCAGTTCATGGAAAAAGTGATATTTATCCGCAAGGCAATCGAAATCGTTTCTGCAATATTTATTGATAGCTATAGGTGAGATAATATCGTCATCATCCAGACGAATGAGGTAATCCGGTTTTTTCCGTTCCTGTTCTATGAGTCTTAAAGCGAAATCTATCTTCTCCGTTTTTGTTGTCGCATCTGCCTTTATATGTGAAATATTATCATAGCTATGATCAAATTCATCTACAATTATCGCCTCCCAGTCATCAGAGAACTGCATAACCAGAGAGCGAATGCAAAGTTTGAATAAATTATTTCTCACCCCCGTCTGGAATTTTAAAGGTGTTCTGGGAATAATAAAAACAAAAGATTTCATCATGCCGGTATTTCTTATAATCACATTATGTATGCAGCATCACTTACCTGTCTCTTTTCCTGACCGTACAGTCTCATCTTAACCGTCCTTTGATAATCCATCATTGATATCCTTATGAAGAACCGACATCGGAGTAAAGATACTACTCTGTTACGGGTAATGAAACGTTCGGCCGATTGATATAAAGAATATTAATATGAAACATATCGATCAGCCGGTACGGAACGGAAATAACCGTGCCGCCGGCAACGAAATTCCCGTTCCTCCACTTTCCGTTCACTATACATGGACAGCTTCTTTTTATTTCCCCCGCCACCCCGGCCTGTGCCGGAAAAACCATCGGAGACGGTTTATCATTTCGAATCTGTTTTGGGTCCGGATGAGACAGGATATTCGGCATTCTATGGGGTTATCTCTCTAAAGTTTTATATCTTCCGGATGATAACTATTGAAATTTACTGCATTCAGCCATATTATTTCCTGCAGGTGCAATTATGACAACCAAAATATCCATACCGATTTGCTTTTGTTCGTTTCTGCTCTTTGCGGCTTCATGCAATCATAAGCCCCGGCAGCCGAATCCGCAGCAACAGAATCTGCAGCAACAGGCCCGCCAGCAGGCCATCCAGGACAGCATGGCCCGGGCACGTGCTCAGGAAGAGCAGGGGGTTACTACCGAACGTAATCATAAACGAACAAGCGGGGAGGATTCTGCGGCAAACGCCTCCACGGCTCCGGCAGATACCTCATCCGACTTTTCCAGCCTTTTTAGCCCGAATGGCGATTACGCCCTGCAGGTCAGTTCCTGGCGCTCACAGAAAAGAGCGCAGGAGGAGCTGAACAAGTGGAAGAAGCGAGGTTATTCTCAGGCCTATCTGATGAAATATGGAAAGGAAGAAACCGGCAATATCTGGTATCGTGTACGGCTGGGACACTTCAAATCGCATGCCGACGGAGAGCAGGTCAGCAGGAAGGTCAACCAGGAATATAACGTGCATTCGTGGGTCTCTTACGTTAAATAGCAGGGGGCTGGCCTTCGCGAGCGAAAATTATCCGGTATGCCGCACTTTTCAACCGACCGCCTTCTTTCTCTCGAAAGCCGGATCCGGCGGGATGAACAAGACGGACCGAAGCTGAAGAGGGACAACGAGGCACGGATCGTCTGGGCAGAGGAGCAGGCATATCACAGAACCCCGTTTTCACTGGTTTATTTGCACGGATTCACCGCCAGTCAGGGAGAGGGTGCCCCGGTACATGTCGATTTTGCGCGGCGATTCGGGATGAATCTGTACCTTTGCCGGCTTGCCCGCCACGGAATGCAGACAAACCGGCTGACCGGCCTTACTCCCCAGGAACTCATTGAATCGGCGTCAAAGGCCCTGAAAATCGGCAAGAAGATCGGTGAACGGGTCATCCTGATGGGCACCTCTACCGGAGCTTCGCTTGCTTTGTATCTGGGAAGTATTCATCCTGATATCAAAGCCATCATTATGTACTCCCCCCTGATCCGGTTTCACAGTCCTCTCATCCACCGGGTTGCCGGACGGGCACCTGCCTTTCTGATAGATCCATTCCTGCACCGGCGCAGCATCATCCGTCCCCGATCGCCAAACCCGAATCTGCGACAATACTGGTACGACTCATACGACATCTGCAGCCTGAGAGCCCTGGAAACCTTTATCCGCCACACTATGAACCGCTCTATCTGGCAGCACATCCGGTGCCCGGTTTTTACAGGCTATTATTATAAGGATAAACGCTTCCATGATAAGCGCATTTCAATACCCGCCGTGCTGACAATGTACCGTACGCTCGCAACCCCGGCCGGACTAAAACGTAAACGGAATTTCCCTTCTGCCGGGTCACATATTATAGCCTGTAAATACACTTCACAGGCCTGGAAACAGGTGGAAGATGAAACCTTTTTATTCGCAGAAGAACTCCTGCACCTCAGACCGCCGGAAGCATCCGTATCAGGGTAGTATCATTTGTTCTTATACGAACAAATGATCATATAAGCGTTCTTTAAATACACGGTTATGCCATGAAGGAGGGCTTTTTAGCTCCTCTTCCGCGCCCGCTTGTTCCGACAATTAAATCGTTCCATGTATCAGAAATTCATAACAGGATTTTACTTTTTTTAAAGGCCGGAATCTTCCGGAAGTTGCTATTAGATGAAATTTTATGCATATTTAGTAGCGCTCAAGTAGCGTCTCTCTTGATGAATAGTTTAAGGCGTTGCACCTGATACGTGTAACGCCTTTTTTATTTTGGGTATTACAATTTTGTCGGCATAGAGCGCCTGCTATCTTCTATGGAAGTCCTACGGAGCGAACGCCTTCACCCGGGTCAGGCAGGTCCGCTGTATCTTTTCCGCCTCTCTTACGTATCAGAATGATGAATCATAATCATCAAACGAACTTTGACGGATCGTACCTTTTATCCTGCAGGCTTATGAAATGGGTGTACTTATGTTTTATTTTATCGCTTACCGATTCGCCGGATAACCGGTGGAATCATCTCATAAACCAATATACCATACGGCATGAGTGAGTTTGGGATAACACAACGCTTTGAAGGTCAGCTGGTCATCCTCACCCTTCATGGAGAGCTGGATGCTCATACGGCTCCGAAATTCGAGGAAACGCTTCAGCATCTGATTCGGGAGGGTCACCATAAGATGATTGTCAACTGCAGAGGGCTTGATTACATCGCGAGTGCCGGACTGGGCGTGTTTATGGCCTATATAGAGGAACTCCGGCAGAACGGCGGAGATATCAAGCTCTCGAACATGAAGCCGCGGGTATACAATGTATTTGACCTTTTAGGGTTTCCTGCTCTTTATGATATTTTTGATGATGAAGAACAGGCCATCCGCCGGTTCACAACAACCCCTAATGCCTGACCTCTTGTCCGCCCCAACCAGACATATTCTCCATGTGCCGGCAACGACACGACATCTGTCGGAGATCCGCGATTTTATTGCCCTTTATTCGCACCGTTTCGGCTTTTCGGAAACGGAAATCCAGGATATCCAACTGGCTGTCGACGAAGCCTATACGAATATCGTCACGCATGCTTATCATAACGACCTGTCGCAGATGGTACGGATCGAGCTGGGCGGGACGGACCATGAATTCCGGGTTTCCCTGGTTGACAGCGGTGATTCTTTTGATCCGGAGACATGGCGTGAACCGGATATCCCGCAAAATATTCATGACGGGAAGCGGGGCGGCGTGGGCGTTTACC
>CAZNHE010000094.1:0-11279 GCA_964572735.1 uncultured Chitinophagales bacterium
TGGCGGATGTTTTCCGGGTTCAGATTGCAGTTGTTCACGGAAAACAAAAGCATATTATCAGTTGAGCTAATGCTTTATTAGAGACGGGAGAAGCTTTTCTGGCGAAATCCCGGGAGAGTCTGACGGGATCCGGAGGATGAGTAAGGTTTTTTCTACCTTCTTCCCTAAGCACCATTGCTATTTAGATTAAATAAATATATCATCCCCTACTTGTTTATATCTAATCTAAATAATAATGAATCCCATGGCTCGGCCCGCTTTTCGGCTGGTACCGCTTATCAGCGAAATTTGTTGTTTTGTGAACGACCGGATTTTTGTAATTATCAACAGGGTATTTTTTCTTTTCAGGGTTTTCGTCTATAGCAGCTCAAATCGTTGGCGGAACTGCATGATGGACCGCCCCCCTCCTCATACCATACTGCTGAAAGAGAACAAGGCGACCATTCTTTAGGACCTGCGATGGAGAATATTATGCCATGGCAGAGGTCGTAAGGCTCTATAAAAGCAGATGCCCCTGCCCAGGAGTTTCCTAACCGCAAATATGCTTTTCAAGCGTGCATGGCACATTCGGGACGCTGTCCGTATGAATGGTTTGGCTGACCCCTGAATGGATACCGAAAACACATCTTCTCAACTGTTGGCCGGGGGACGTGGTCTCTTGCGAACAAAATCCCATTTAATTCCGTGCAACCCAATCACATATAACCTTATGAAGATCTTTGCAAAAATAATGCAGGCGACGATTATGGCCTTCTTAATCTTCTTTGTCCTGGCAGGTTCTTCCCATGCCCAGACAGGAATCGTTAGAGGACAGATTTCCAATACCAGACAGCAGCCCGTCGCAGGCATCAATGTTATTCTCCTGGGGACCCAATCCGGTGGGGCTTCCGATCAAAATGGCCGTTATCAAATCAATGATATTCCGCCGGGAAGCTATACACTGGTAGCATCGGGCGTGGGCTATGTTGCTCAAAAAAAGGCAATTCAGGTCAAAGGCGGACAAACCCTTACGGTAAACATCACTCTTTCGGTTTCGGATGAGGAGATGCCGGGGATTGTAATACAAGGAAGTCCGATTAATCCCTATGCCGTAGCAAAAAGTGATTATGTGGCGAAAATGCCTTTAAAAAGGCTGGAGAATCCACAGGTGTATACAACAATTCCGAAGACCTTGCTTCAACAGCAGATAGCAGTGAATTATACCGATATTTTTAAAAACATTTCCGGATCAGAGGTCCCCTCGGTTGCTAATAATGGGCGCATCGACATTTCTTCCAGGGGTTTCAAAGTGAGAAGCCAAATCGTGGATGGCGTAAGCGGCTATACCATGACCAATATCGATCCGGCGAATATTGAAAAGGTAGAGGTAATCAAAGGCCCCTCCGCCACCTTATTTGGCAGCAGCCTGACCTCTTATGGCGGATTAGTAAATATCGTAACCAAACGTCCTTATGATTACCAGGGGGCTAACGTATCATACACCATAGGTAGCTTTGGGCTGAATCGTCTTACTTTAGATGGAAATACGCCTTTAGACAAAAGGCACTCCTTGCTTTTCCGGATAAACGGTGCAGGTCAGAGTAAAAAATCATATCAGGATGCCGGCTTTGCAAAAAGTATTCTTGTCGCTCCAAGTGTGGTCTGGAAGATCAATAAACGCATTTCTTTGGATGTGGATGCGGAATATTATGACCGCAAAGCCACCTCCCCTTTTTGGTTCGTTCCGTATAAAAAATCAGACGTAAGGGATGTCCGGGATCTGGGGATGGATTTCAGCCGCTCGTTTATAAATAATGACGTGTTTTATACTGCAAAACAGGTGAACGTGCGTGCCCGGCTGAATACGGATCTTGGAAGCGAGTGGCATGGGCAGACTGTTTTTGTCCGGACAGCTAATAATATGGCCGGTGATATGCTTGCTTTAAGGGGCATTTCAAATACCACTCTTATGCATTCTGTTGAAGCAGGACCGCAACATTTTTCCACTGTGGAAATACAACAAAATTTCCGCAACGACCGCACGATAGGAAGAATAAGGAACCGGCTGCTTATGGGCCTGGATTTTTATCACTATGACGATAATGAAGCCACCACAACAATTAATAGTGATACGGTTAATTTTATTCATCCGGGTGCAGCTTATTCCTCATTTAACAGAGGATACATTGACAGGCAGCTTACGGCCGCCGATTATAAAAAGACTTCTACAAACCAGAATACCTTCAGCGTCTATGCTTCAGATGTCATCTCCTTAAACAAAAGGTGGTATGCCATGCTGAGCCTGCGTCTGGATCATTTTGAAAACAAAGGGATGCGGGATCCGGGTAGTGGAGAGGTCACAGGAAGGTTCGGACAAACGACGCTCTCTCCCAAATTGGGACTGGTGTACCAGCCTGTACGGGGGGAAGTTTCTCTGTTTGCGAATTATATGAACGGATTCCAAAATGTGAATGGAACGGATTATGAGGGTAACAGTTTTAAGCCGCAGCAGGCTAACCAATTGGAAGGAGGAGTCAAGCTGAGTTTATTGCAGGGGAGGTTAGCAGGCACGGTGAGTGTCTACCATATTCTTGTGGACAAGATACTGCGGGATGATCCGGAACATATAAATTATTCCGTCCAGGACGGGACGGAGCTGAGCCGTGGAATAGAGCTTGACGCCATTGCCAATCCACTCCCTCACCTGAATATTGTAGCAGGCTATGCTTATAACTACTGCGTATACCAGAAAGCCGATGACGGCCTGAGCGGGCGCCGGCCTGACGGGGCTGGTCCTCAACATACGGCCAATCTGTGGGTGAGCTATGAGATAGAAAATGGCTGGATAAGAGGGTTTGGAATAGGTGCCGGCGGCATATACGGAAGCAGCCTTCAGACTATAAAGAGTTTTTCAGGGACATTTGAGGTACCCGGCTATACGGTTTTAGATGCTACTGTTTTTTATAAACATCAATTTTACCGTATAGGATTGAAGCTGAATAACCTGAATGATGAACAGTATTGGGATAACCGTCTGAAAATACAGCCGCCGCGGTCGCTTGTCGCAAACCTGGACTTAAGCTTCTAAGACATGGAGAATCACGGAGTCATGATTTAACATTCCTCGCATCCACCGTATCAGCAGGATGCATTCGAAATACCTGTAAACGGTTTGTCAAAAAAAAGTGGGACCAGGCGGAATCGAACCGCCGACACACGGATTTTCAGTCCGTTGCTCTACCGACTGAGCTACAGTCCCAAATAAGAGACGTCAAATATAATGGGTTTTCGACCTTATTCAAAGCCCGGCAATTGTGCGAAAACACTTGAATTTTAGCAATCCGACTGGCTTCCGGATTCCTTTCCGTTTTTGTTGCGGATGTCTTTGAGGCGCAGCTGCAAGGTTGTCCGGTTGTTCCAGCTGTTTTCTTCAATCACATAAACCATACTCAGTGTACCGTTATTGGCATTCCGGAGCATCGGGAGGAATTCGTGCATATTGAAGCCGATGGCGTCAAAAGGCTGCGAGCCGTTCTGGGCCACGCGGAGCTTCAGGTGTCCGTTCCCGACAATCGTGGGCGAGCCTATCACACGCAAGCCGTGCGAGACAAAAACAGGAGGCAGGTTCAGAGGACCGTAAGGTTCGAACTGGCGCAGTATCTTCCAAAAGCGGATATCCACATCCGATAAATCCAGTTCACTGTCGATTTCGAGTTCCGGCACCAGGTCTTCTTCGGATAGTTTTTGTATGGCCAGTTGATTGAAGCGTTCCCGGAATGCATCCAGGTCTTCTTCATTTAATGTGAGGCCGGCAGCGTATTCATGACCTCCGAACTGAACCAGCAGGTCTTCGCATTCCTTGAGGGCCTCATAAATATTAAATCCCTTGATGCTGCGCGCCGAGCCTTTGAGCTGCCCGTCTATCGAGCTGAGCATGATCGTTGGCCGGCAGTATTTATCCACGAGACGCGAGGCCACGATACCGATCACTCCAAGATGCCAGTCGGGGTCGTGCAGTACGAGGGATGAATACTTTCCCGGATCGAAATATTCATCCAGCATGGCCATCGCATTTTTCATGGTATTGCTGTCGATGAGCCGCCGTTTCACGTTGATGCCTTCCAATTCCTTGGCATAGCTTTTTGCCGCCTCATAATTGTCGGCAATCATCAGTTCGACCGCTGTGCGGGCATCCCCCATACGTCCGGCAGCATTGATACGCGGACCGATGGAAAAAACGATTTGCGTGGTATTGATAGCGCCCGGCTTCAGTCCGATTTCATCCAGAAGAGCAAGAACACCCGGCCTGGGCGCTTTATTCAGGGACTTGAGACCCGCACGCATCAGGATGCGGTTCTCGCCGGTGAGCGGTACGATATCCGAGGCGATGGAAATGGCGACCAGATCGAGATAGGAATAGGCTTTTGCAGGCGGAAGCCCCAGCTCGTGCAAAGCCGCCTGCACGAGCTTGAAAGCCACGCCGGCACCTGACAATCCGTCGAACGGATAGTTGCAATCGGGACGTTTGGGATCCAGCACGGCAAAAGCATCCGGGATAGTGTCCCCTACGGTGTGATGATCGCAGATAACCAGATCAATCCCGTTTTTCCGGGCATATTCCGCCTCTTCCTGAGCGGTGATCCCGCAATCGACCGAGACGATCAGGCGGGCGGAGGCATTGACGGCAAAATCTATCCCCTCCTGCGAGATGCCGTATCCTTCCTTAAAGCGGTGGGGAATATAATACTGAACATCACCTCCGAAATTCTTCAGGAAAGTATATACAATGGAGGTGGCCGTTGTACCGTCGACATCGTAATCTCCGTAAACAACCACCTTTTCTCCATGACGAATCGTATCGGCCAGACGGGAAGCCGCCTTATCCATATCTTTCATCAGGTAGGGATCGTGCAGATGTGTGAGGTCGGCACGGAAGTAGGAACGGGCCTGCTCAAATGTATCAACCCCCCGCAGGGAGAGCAGACGGGCGATGGTTTGGTGTATCCCCAGCTCTTTGGTCAGCTGTTGTACGGAAGATTCGCGTGGTAGCGGTGTAAATGTCCATCGGTATGTTGTCATTTTTCTTCTGTTTTATCTTTTCTATTTGAATAGAGCCGAAGTCATCACACTTACCGGTTCAGGGACCTGTGCAAAAGGTATCAGATTGGAATATTAAGCTATTCTAATAACAGGAAGGAATTCCCGGGCACATTCCGAAGGTTTCAAAGAGCGGCAAAAACCGTAGCAATGCATATTACTACAAATCCCCCAAAAAGGTAAGCCCCATATATTCATTGTTACACAAAAGGCTGCGCTGACGACATGGGGGTTGCGGGCATCCGGATCGCCGGTGTGGGTGGAAAAACAGGCAGGAAGATGTTGCAATGATGAAGGCGGGTGGAGGTTTGCTTTTCTGCGCCTGTCATCCTGAATCCCCACTTCCAATGACATATATGTGAAAAAATGACGGGGTGCAGGTTTTCACTGCAAAAAATGGTAATGGGATGAAGAATCCCGTCTCAGAACGGTTTCAACGGGGGATGCTTTTTCGGCAACGCTGAGAGGTCCGCTGCCATAATGCCCCGATTATCGGGAGCACCCGGGCGGGTTGTTAGTCCCGAAAGTTCGCAGACATCCGCTTGTGTGGCGGTGCAGAGAGCGAAACAGGTTCAGAATGGTATTGTTGAGAGGAGGTCCGGAACAAAAATTTCCGCTAGCCCCATGGACACATAGACTTACCATTGAAAAATCCGCTGGAAGAATGATTTTCCGGAACGCTGAGGCGTCTTATAATGCTTTACAAAAAGCAAATAAATGCTAACTTTGAGTAAGGGATATTTTTACATTAAAAGGTTTACTACCATGGAAGAAGCAGAAGTCAAAAACACAGGGCAGGGAAGGCTTTTCAGGAGCCCGATTTTGGAAGCTCTTACCAAAACCTCTCCCTTCATTACTATTTGTACCTATACACCGGTTTTCGCGTTTTTATTTTATGAGACGTATCACAAAGGAGTGGTTGATACCTTCTGGGAGGGCCTCGCTATTTTCCTTTTTGCGGCTTTCTTCTGGACGTTTTTCGAGTATATCATGCACCGTTATGTGTTTCATTTCATCTCGGAATCGCCCCTGGTGCAAAAGTTTCACTATACGGTTCACGGTATTCATCACGAATATCCCCGCGATCGGGAGCGCTTATTCATGCCGCCGGTACCGGCCATTTTGATTGTCCTGGTATTATTCGGGATTTTTTCGCTGATTATGGGCAATTATGCCTACATCTTTCTGCCGGGGTTTCTTGCAGGATATCTGATGTATGCATTTATTCATTACGCCGTTCATATGCCGCATCCGCCGCGTTTTCTGAAATCCGTTTACCGGCATCACTCGCTTCATCATTATAAATATCCCGACCGGGCTTTTGGGGTTTCCTCGCCGTTTTGGGATCATGTGTTTCGAACGATGCCTCCACGGTAACGGGATACGGAGACAAGTGACCCCGACTGTTTAAGGAAGGTTTTGGCTCTGACGAACCGGGAGTTTTAGACAAGCCCGGGCCTTCATTCTAAAGGGAGAATGGTCGTTATGAGATGATCTTTGTGCCTATTTCAAAAACAGCATCTTGTGCGTCCGGATAAAATCGCCCGAGTGAAGGCGATAGAAGTACTGGCCGCTGGACCAGTTTTCTGCATTAATCCGGACGGAGTACTGCCCTGAAGGTAAGTACCTGTTCAGCGGCGTTGCTACAAGCTGGCCTATCTCATTATAAACCCGCAATGTCGTAACGTACGGATGAGAGACGGTAAACCGGATCGTCGTGGTCGGGTTGAAAGGATTCGGATAATTCTGATTTAAGGCGTAGTGGTAAGGAGTAAATTTTCCGCTATTGTTTATACCCATGGGATTGGGATTATCGGCAAGATATTGCTCCAGCCAGGTAAATGCAGGTCTCTTCGACCCGTCGGAGCGCACGAGATAGGCATTTCTCCGCCACATAGCCCCTTGCCGGTATCCCCAGAGAGTGATCCCCTTCACAGTGGAATCATTCCAGAAAACGGGGAATTGCTTTTTATAAACGGCCAATTGCGCACTATCGTCGGAAAGATCTACATCATATTCGGAAATATAAATGGGAAGCCCGGTTTGAGCCAGCAGGTTCAAATTAGCTTGTATGGTACTGGCAGCCGTATTTTCCAGGAAATGGGCCTGGCAGCCGATTCCATCAATCAGACCTCTTGATTTTAGAAGATTGATAATCTGAAGATACTTCTTCGTTTCAGATGTACTGCTCAGGATGTTGTAATCATTGAGAAGCAGTTTGGTATTCGGGAAATATTTCCTCGCTGCTTTAAAAGCCCAGATCACCCAATCCCATCCGGTAGAGCCATCGCCGCCCAGAGCGTTCTTGTAATCAGGGACCGCATGAAGTGGTTCATTAACGACATCTATCAGCGATGTTTTCGGATACCGCTTCCCGGCCAGCCGGATCCACGCCTCTACCATCTGAGCCTGTCCCGCAGAATCGAAGTTGGAAATCCAGCCCGGCTGTTGGTTTCCCCACACCAGGTTGTGGAACTTAAACGGGAATCCTCTGCTGATGGCGTAATCGTAAGCCTTATCCAGCGGTCCCCAGTTCCAGGAATTGGTATCCTGGCTGGTTGCCACATTCCCCCATTTACCTGCATTTTCCGGGGTTACCTGATCCCAGTATGTTGCAAAATCCCTGGGAACAGAGCCTCCGATGATATTGCCAACGAATTTTGAGGAATTATCCGCTTTCTGAGAATAGCATAATCTGAAGGGAGAAAATGCCAACAGAATGCCTGTGGCCGCCAGCAGCAGGCATCGGTTAACCCGGGATCTTTCCATTCCGCTTATAATCATAATGGTATCCGGTTTTCGTGAATCAAGCCAGAATTCTTATCTGAGGGGAAATTTTGAAAAGAATATTCGCCCCTTCATGCAACTATCTTGTCATTACACTGAATCTAAGAAGAATGGAACCAGATAAGCTATAAATAAAACCTTAATACTCTAAATTGTTACTTCTGAAACCAGGATAGTTACTCTTAAAGTTGAATCTCAATCTGGTTATTTGAGGGTTATGACATTAGTGGGGCAAGGCGGGTTCCTATTGACAAGGGATCTGATGGTGAATTCGCTGGTGCTGTCGGAGAAGCTCTCCGACCTACGTTTATCCGCCGCAGCGGGTGAAGGTAGGCTCCGAAGGTATTCTGTCATAGGAGTTTTCCTTCGGTGGCCCGAGGATCTCTCTGCAATACAGGTTAAACTTCCCTCTTTTCCTGGGAGAGACAAAAGCAGGATCAACCTTAACCCTGGCAAAAACAAGGGGAATCTCGAAATTACTATAACCCCTTGTCTACCATTATGTCGGGGCGACAGGATTTGAACCTGCGACCCCTTGCACCCCATGCAAGTGCGCTACCGGACTGCGCCACGCCCCGAACACGGCCCGCTTCCGCCGGCCTGAAGAAGTAAAATATAATCGTGCCGGCGGCAAATCACAACCTGAAAGATTCGGAATTTCTTTCAGCCGTACAGCCAGTATCCGATCATCACCGCCAGGATAACGGCCGCCGCGTCGGCGATGAGTCCCGTGATGACGGCATAGCGGGGTTTTCTGATGTTCACAGCCCCAAAATAGACGGCCAGCACATAAAAGGTAGTTTCTGTGGAACCGAACATAATGGCGGCAATCGTTACATAAATGGAGTCCATCCCGTAATGGTTAATCATACTGGCGAGCACTCCTACTGATCCGCTGCCCGTTAGAGGGCGCATAATGGCCATCGGCAGCACTTGCGGGGGAAAATGTACCAGTTGAAACAAGGGATGCAGCCCTTTGATGATCCAGTCCATGGCTCCGCTGGCGCGGAACATGCCGATTGCAAAGAGGATCGCTACCAGGTAAGGGATGATGCGGATTGCAATTTGGAAGCCCTCTTTGGCTCCCTCTACAAATTCTTCATAGACTTTCACCTTCCGGATGAGTCCGTAAAGCGGGATCAGAACAATGATGACCGGAAGGATAAACACGGCAATAATCTGCATGTTATACCTCCTCCAGTTCAGTTACGGTCGGTTCCGGATTTCGCTTCTCAAACAGTTTTGCTGCGATGATCCCGATGATCAGAGAAAATAGGGTCACCAGAATGATGCCTGTATACAATTCTCCGATTCGCAGGCCCATGATTGCCACCAGCGTGACCGGCGGGACCAGCTGAATGCTTGCCGTATTGATCGTCAGGAACATGCACATGGCGTTGGTCGCCTCATCTTTATTGGGATTAAGCTTCTGCATTTCTTCCATCGCCTTGATGCCCAACGGGGTTGCTGCATTCCCCAATCCCAGAATATTAGCGGCAAAATTGAGGCTGATAGCACCCAGGGCAGGGTGATTTTTGGGAATATTCGGGAACAAAAAGCGAAGGAATGGATGAACGAGCTTCACTATTATGAAGATGAGGCCGCTTTTTTCGGCGATACGCATCAGACCCAGCCAGAGCGCCATGATGCCGATCAGCCCGATGGCCAGTTTTACGGCAAAGGTGGCCATATCGAAGGCCTCTTTGGTGATCGCCCGCAGTTTTACAAACTGAACTTTCGGAAGCATCACCGAAACCAGACTGCCTGAAGAAGTTAAGGAAACCACCTCGGCCGACATGTTATCAGGGGTTTCATTAGAAAAATGGTGAGCCACTTCCTCCCAGTGTTTCGGCAAAGCTTTGGTTATGGGAACAATAAGCTCGGTTTTGGTCTTGGTGACATGCCAGGTAGCCGGCAGGAGTGTATCCATCCCCGGCGTTCGAAACCGTACCCGCTGGGTTTGATTATGTGCCATGTTTTGAGGGAAACGGACCAGCACTTTCTGCGGTACGCCATTTTCATACGTGTTCTCCGCCAAATCCTTGATATCACTGGTAAGTGCAAATACAAGGCTGATGATAATCAGTCCCGCCCAGATATAATTGAGCATAAACTATGGGGGCTCCTTTGAAATAAGGTGATCGGTTACATAGCCAAAAAGGTTGTATCAGAATACATACGGCCTGTATTTTCCGCAAGTCGAATCGCTTTACCGGAAAATAACCGGATCATTCGAAACTGCAACAGGGAATCTGAACAGAATAAGTTGTTTTATCAACTTAATTTCAGTATATCTTTTATGTAAGGAGCATGTTACAGAGTTGAATACTCCCGCCTGTTCTCCAGATATAATTATGGTTCGGCGCTTATAAAAGTGCAATGGGCTGTCAAAGCTTCAAGTCATGAAAGAAGAGCACTTGAAAAAGATGAAGGTGCCTGTCAGGCTTTCTGCAATAGTGATCCTTTTGGTGCAGGTTTACTTTTCCACCCCGGCTCAGGGGCAGCAAATAATCAAATGTTGCGTACCTGCAGTGATCACCGAATCAGGACTGAAGCCAATAGGTAAACTGGATCCTAACATTGAATTACACATTGCTTTCGGGTTGCCATTCCGAAATCAGGCGGAACTCGACAGCTTAACTCGTGCTATATATGATCCGTCCAGTCCCGATTTTCATCATTACCTGACGCATGAACAGTTTATAGCAAAATTCGGACCAACAGAATCGGATTATCAGGCAGTCATTGCTTTTGCGAAGAGCCAGGGGATGATTGTAACCCGTACTAATAAAGATCGTATTCTCCTTAGTGTTAAGGGAACGGCAGCCTGTATCGAAAAAGCGTTTCACGTGCACCTGCTTGTTTATAAACGCCCAGATGGAACAGGCGCTTTCTTTGCGCCGGATCGAAATCCCATATTGGATCTGAAGACCCAAATTCTGAGTATCAAAGGGTTAAGTAATTATGCGATTACGCGGCCTGTGGGTGCAGGTCCCAAGCCGCTAAAAGCGTCACTTATGCCCAATTACCCTAATCCTTTCAATCCGATTACCACTATTCGCTATAAACTGAATAAAATGGCGATGGTCCGGTTGACCGTGTATAATGTATTAGGACAACAAGTGGCCATACTGGTTAATGGTGCACAATTTGAAGGACAGCACCAGATTACCTTTAACGGGTCAGGCCTGACCAGCGGCGTCTATTTCTACCGCTTGCAGGCCGGGGATGAGGTGCAGGTAAAGAAGATGTTGTTGATGAAGTGATGAATCGCTTGAATCAGGAAGGAATGCGTTTTTTTACTGAGGGGCAGGGTATCCTCAGAAGAAGAATACACTCCGGAGCATCGGAGTCACAACGGCTACACAGAGAAAAAATGCATAGTGAGTTTTGTGAAATTCGTCTCTGAGCAACTC
>CAZNHE010000095.1:0-11279 GCA_964572735.1 uncultured Chitinophagales bacterium
ATTACAAGCTTACCTCTCTCTCTAACATCTATTTCGTTTTTTCTGAGGTAGTTTCGTATCATTTTTCCGCAAATAATGACAAAAATGATCCCCTCAATGATCGTGTATAACATCGAAAATAATGATCTGGAAACATATCCATTGGGCTGGCCGGTAATATTGAAGTGTATCGGTACACGCTGGACAGAAGCAGGTATTTGCGTATACATCCATACCGCCGTAACAATAATGAAAAATAAGTTGATTGCTATCAATAAAATAAACACCCTTTGAGTCGGGCTTCCTTTGTTATCCATGATAAGCACCCGACCTTATGTTTAACATGCCACATCCATTGCGGTGGACCATCTTCATAAAGACTGTTTCAAGCCGATTAATAGAAATTAATTCTGTATTGTATGGTATGAGATATGGAACAAGTGCTCCTGCCATAGCAAAAGATGGAAGTAAGGCCAAATAAAAGGATGATTACATGAAAAAGGTATATAATTTTAGTAAAATGGACCAATATCTTTTTTGCATGAGGGTCTCCATAGAACCCTCATAGATAATGAAATTTCAAAAAGAGGAACGTATCGGGCAATTAAGGGCGTTAAATAAATATCGTGATGTTAGCATTAAGAGGATTCTTCCCCCTGACAGAGGTCCAAATGGCGCGGGAAGCGTCGGCCACACCGTGTTGAACAAGAATGGTGAAAGGGTGATCCACAACATGCCCTTTCCGCATTTGCTTCTCGGAATGATGAATGTCTTCGAATGTGGCTCCAGGGTGCAGTGTGTACGCTCAGTGATCCGGTTCATTGGGCCGCAAATGCCCTACAATACACATATTCCTCAGTTCGTCGTTAATTCTCCCAAGTACCGCCTGTCAGGAACTGTTCTTTCCGATATATTCGGAACAGGGTTTATCGCAGAAAAATGTAGAGCTCCGTCAGACATAAAAGCAGTATTTTCTGGTTGATATGCCGCTACTATCTGTAACCTTCAACTCTCCTATCTCGCACCTTTTACCTCCATTTGTACCATATAAACAGCCTTGGAGGCGGTGATAAATAACTGATCCCGATTCTTTCCACCAAAACAGACGTTCGAGGTCCATGGCTGGGGAATGGGGATATGACCGATTTTGACACCTTTCGGATTGTAAATCGTCACGCCTTTTCCGGTGAGATACAGATCTCCTTTCTCGTCGATGGTCAGGCCGTCAGATCCCTGATTGACGAAAAGCTCTCTGTGAATCAATGATCCGTCTTTTGCTATATCATACTTATAGGTCTTCCCGGCCTGAATGTCTGCAATAAAGAGGTGTTTCCCGTCCGGAGTGCCCACTACGCCGTTCGGCTTTTGCAGATCATCCGCTGCAATAACAGGTTCGGCAGCGCCCGGGGGCAGGTAATAGACATTCTGGTTTTTTATATCCGGGGCAGTACGTTTCCAGTAACTGCGCTGATAGTACGGGTCGGTGAAATAAATCCCGCCACTCGGAGCCACCCAGACGTCATTCGGACCATTCAGCCGTTTTCCATGAAAATCTGTTACCAGTACCTGTACTTTTTTGTCAGGACTAATGGACCAAAGCTGGTCATGTTCATCGGCGCAGGTTATTAAATTGCCCTTCCGGTCGAAGTACATGCCATTCGACCGGCCGGTGCTGTCCATAAAAAGCGTCAGCTTCCCATCGGTTCCATATTTCCATATGTTGTTGTTAGGCTGATCGGTGAAATAAACATTACCCTGTCGGTCGGCTGCGGGACCTTCGGTGAAGCTGAATTGATTCGACAGCATTTTCGGCTTTCCGTGTACGAGCGTATCTGCTCCCCCTCCGTGAAGCGACCGGCCATTAGCCGCCTGACTGTAAAAGGAGACGGGGATCAACATCAAAAAAATGAGTGTATTAAGCCTGCTTTTCATGCTTCTCCATAGTTTAAAAATTCCTCATCAAAATCAATTTTCGTGCAAATATAAATGTAATATTTTAGGATGATCCCATCATGAAAGGATGGATAATCCAAATTCACCTTGCGGAGAAATAACACGCTATGTCTCCAAAAAATATAATAAGTGCAGGTAAAAACATACAGGAAGCCGGGAAGGTTCTGGTCATGGTTCACGGGCGGGGCGGAAACGCCGGGGATATCCTTTCATTAGCCGGTTTTTTACAGGTGAATGATTTCGCCTTACTGGCACCTCAGGCGAAAGGGAACACATGGTATCCATACTCTTTTATGATGCCGCCGGAACAAAACGAGCCGGGATTGTCGTCTTCCTTAGAGATACTGAAAGAACTAACGGAGTATTTGGCAGAGAACGACATCCCCCGAAAAAATCTTTACTTCCTTGGTTTTTCACAAGGTGCCTGCCTGACGCTGGAGTTTGCAGCAAGGAATGCCTCCAGATTCGGCGGCATCGTTGCCTTCAGCGGCGGACTTATCGGCGACCGGATTTACCCGGAAAACTATATGGGGGATTTTGAGAGTACCCCGGTCTTCATCGGCAGCAGCAATCCTGATCCGCATATCCCGATAGAAAGGGTATACGCAACGACGAATATTTTAAAAAAGATGAATGCAGCGGTCACGGAAAAAATATATCCCGACATGGGCCATACAATTAATAAGGATGAAATCGAGCTCGCCAATAAGCTGGTATTCAGCCCATAACGGCGATGTCAAAAAAAGTGCCTTTCATCCCTTCTTTTATCTGCACCTTAAAGCCGCTGTTCCTTAAATCTTCATAGGTGCGGGTTACATTCCCCGCAATTCGGGCGGTGTCATTAACCACTTTCCCCAAAAAATCCTTACGGCATCTCCGGACTGGATTAGCGGTCATAGTCGTGGCCCGGCGGGAAGCATCTCCGGCCGTCAGACGCTCTCGGGACAAAAGCGGAGCCCCTGGACAAGAAACAGGGCACAGGTTATATTCATCCCCGTATTTCTTAGTCAGATATTTGTAAAACGTGCAGAAGTTGCTATTTTGAGAGTGGCTCGTGCGGTGTTTGCGCATGGAGGAGACTGTTTTTTTATGGTTTGGCTTTTTATTTAACCCTTATATAGTAACAGTTATGTTCCGCAAAGTCTTTAAAATCATCGGGATCATTGTTGTCATCCTGATTGTCTGTGTTATTGGCGTCCTTGTTTACCTTAAAACCGCATTGCCGGATGTGGGTCCGGCGCCCAAATTAGCCATCAGGGCCACCCCCCAAATGATCGCGCGCGGTGCATATCTGGCCAATCACGTAACCGTATGTATCGATTGCCATTCCGAACGTGACTGGACCCGTTTCGCCGGTCCCATTGTACCGGGCACCGAGGGTCAGGGGGGCGAGATTTTTGATCATGGCATGGGCTTCCCCGGCACTATTTACGCCAAAAACATCACCCCGGCAAATCTGAAAGACTGGACCGACGGGGATATATACCGTACCATCACCACCGGGGTAACCAAAGATGGAGAAGCCCTTTTCCCGGTAATGCCGTATCATTTTTATTCCATGATGGATCCCAGGGATGTGGACGCCATTATTGCCTATGTGCGCACTCTGAAACCGATTACCCACCCGGTTCCCGAAAGGAAACTCGACTTCCCCGTGAATTTCATCATCAATACCATTCCTCAAAAAGCACACCCCACAACGCGTCCCGCAGTAACCGATACGATTAATTATGGACACTATATGGTTCTGATAGCCGGATGCCAGGAATGTCACACCAAACAGGTACAGGGAAAAATTGTGGGCAAACCTTTTGCAGGCGGATGGGCATTTCACCTGCCGGGTTTCGGTACTGTACGTTCTGCCAACCTGACCCCGGATGTGGAGACAGGGATCGGAGCGTGGAGCAAAGAAACGTTTATTCACTTTTTCAAATCCCGTGAAAACCGTAGTTATAACGGACCGAAGGTAGCACCGGGCCAGATGCAAACGGTCATGCCCTGGGCGATGTATGCCGGCATGGATACCACCGACCTTGGGGCCATTTATGCATACCTGCATAGCATTCCGCCGGTGAAAAACAAGGTGGTGCTGTTTACTCCGGATTCGATAACAACGGCTCCGGAAACCGCACAAAAATAATGGGAAAGGAAATCTGTAAATCGCCCTGCCATTTTCATCCCCTTGAGGATAATGACACTAATTTATCACCTTACCCTCATCCGGCAAGACACCTTGTTTGCCGGCATGATATAGGGAAGTAGTTTATAAAAGGGCTGATTCTTATCTTCCCTTGAGGGAGGTGCAGGTGGGTGTCTGAGGTCCGAAAATCAGGCAGATGCTGCGGGAAGGGGGATATTCCCATTTTACCAGAGCACCTGATTTTACACTCGCCGAACACCCCTGTGGTCCCCTCAAGGGGACAAGAAAAGACAACGGAGCGAAAAATAGGAGTGGCCTAGAACAAAATTATTCCCGACGGAGCATTTCATCGAAGAAACCGGAGGGTACCAAAATATACGTAAGGTTAGTGCCATTACCCTTGAGGGAGGTGCAGGTGGGTGTCTGAGGTCCGAAAATCCGTGGATGTTGTGGGAAGGGAGATATTCCCATTTTACCAGAGCACCTGATTTTACGCTCGTCGAACACCCCTGTGGTCCCCTCAAGGGGACGAGAAAAGACAACGGTGAAGAGCATTGGATTGACTATTCCAGGGGTAAAAGGCAAAGAATTATTTCGAATGAAATGCCATTTCCACTTTCTTATTTATGAATTGTCCAAACGCCATACTTTGTTCTTCCATCAAATCCTTTATTCTTTTATCAGGAGGACGAAAAGATCCGATCCCTACAATGACTCTATCTTTTTTCAGGATCCGCCTCCAGATCCCGGTTACTTGTCCGTTTACAACAACCACGGGACGAAATATGCCGTTATTGGAAACCGCCTTTTTATGATTCTCAAAAGGAAGTACGACACTTCTGTCTTTGTAACTGATGATAAATTCATCGAAAGCAGGCAACAGATAAACGGATTCCTCACGATTTTTAAGAATGGGAGATGAATGATCCAGCCAATAGATTTGCGAATGTATCTCCTCAGAAATGAATTCGGATTTTACCATCTCCAGCGCATATCTGGCATCGGTTATCGATAACCCCGACCACCAGACAAAATCCTGCAATGTGGCCGGACCGTGACTTGTGAAATATTTCTGAGCAAGCCGGGCCAGAGCTTCATCCTTATTTAAATGCTTCGTCTCCGGAACTCTCCCGGCAAGGAGGGCATACGTCGGTTTTCCTTCCTTTGAAGCACCGCTGCACAGGATTCCGTCCAACTCGGCCCGGAGTAAAAGATGAGATGCCCGCGAATTGTCCGTGGCAATCCCCGCTGCATTGAGTTCGGCAATCAATGCCTCCCGGGTCAGCTGTCTGTGGTTAATCAGTGCTTTTTCAATGATCTTATTGCTTTTGATCATCAGCACATCCGTAAGCTCCAGTTGTTTCTGCCGCGAACGCATGGAGGTTTTGATGCGGGGAGCCGTCAGTTTGAGCATCCAGTAAATATCGTCGGAAGAGACGAAATGCCAGGTGGGTCGCAGTACATGCGTTCTGATGATTTCGCCGCTATCAATCGCCGCTTCAATGTCTTCCCCGGTTGAACCCGGCAAGCGAACGCCCACGGCCCATTTCGCCATCCTGTAATCCTGGGCCTGCATAGCCCCCATGTGGCCGACAATTTCTTTCACCGTTTTAAATCGTTCGCCCCGGATATGCTGATTAATCAGCCGGAGATTCCCGATGCCGGCAAAGGTATCCTCGTTCATATGCAACGAAATATTATGCGAATATTTGCTCTATCACCGCTTTTCTGCTATGACGGTTATCAATCCATTTATGGTTTCGTTAAAAATGACGGCCATTCCGCTCTGCTCCAACCCATGCAGGATCTCTGCCGGGAAGATGCGGACCTTGTGATAGGAGCTGCTTTTTAGCTGCCATCCCCCTTTTGCTTTCTCGTACAACAGATCCGTAACATTTACAAAAGCCGGCTCATATTCAATAAAACAAGTAAGAATTCTATTGTCATCACTTTTAACCGGGATAAACCGGTCATTTCCTAAAAGTTCCTTTGAATAATCCCGGAAAGAAAGGATCAATTTTCCGCCTTCGGATAAAATCCCACAACAGTTTCTTATAAACTTCAGGATGTCACTTCTATCATCGAGATGGGTGAGTGTATCGCCGCAGCACAGGATGATTTCAGGTTTAAACCGGGCATATTTTGTAACAGAACGGATATCATCTTCAATGATTTCTACGGGAAGATCCCGGCTGTTATTCCTCAGCTCCCCAAGCAGCTGTTTATTGAAATCGACTGCTTTCACTGAAAACCCGAGGTGAGCCAAAGAAACACTCTGGAGGCCGTGTCCCGCGCCGAGATCAATAGCGACTTTTGAGGAAGCGGGAAAAATATGATGAGCTTCCAAAAAGGATTGCTGCTCTTTCTGCTTCACTTCAAAGTCGCCCGCCATCCAGGAATAAAAATTACCTAGATGTTTGTCGTAATGTTCTTTTACAGTCAATGGATCTGTCCTCAGTAACTTTAAGATTCAATTTCTCCAAAAAAGATAAAGACGAAAAATGTCACTAAGGCACGAAGTATTACAAATCATTTATAATCCTTCTTCAACTTTCGCAGTTGTGGGTTGTTGTGGCTTAAAATTTGAAAGGTAAAGAATTATCCCGGCCTTGTTTATACTGATTTATCCGTCCATTGCCATTTATCCGTCAGTTGAAGCAGACGGCAATGGATGCACCGGTATTTATGAAACAGGTATTCATGTTTTTTGTATTCAAAAACATAATATTTAGTACCAAAAGGCCTGATGCACATTAACTTTATAATTTGCACAAGCTTAAATGGTTTTATATTTCCTGCAAACCAACTGCGAAAGCTGGGATCCTTCTCGGCATCTTTGAATGTTCGTGGCTAAAAATGTTTTTCGAAGGAACTCAAAATTCGATTTTATAACTCAGGTTAGGAATAAAAATGGCCTGCTCGTTTTTGTCTACGGTATGATCGATATAATTATATTGAAAACCCTCAAACTCTTCCAGCATGGTTGCATTGATAACCTTCAAAGAAATAATCTGAGTTGTTTTTCTGGTATTTATCTTATAGTTGATCGTAAAATCGACAACGAACGACGGCGGCAATTGTTCTGAAAAGGCGTTTGTTTCATCCAGTATGGCGTCTTTTACCTCGCGGGAAGCTGCCTCATCCACCGGCGAAAAATGGTCGCCCCCCTGATAGCTGAAGCGAATATTCATCCCCAAAATATTTTGTTTGCTCTTCCCCAGTTGCCATTCTTTCCCCGTCAGAAAATTAAACACATAATTTCTGTCATACCGGCTGTCCCTCCAGATCCCATCGCCGCCCTTATACTTCGCATTAAATACCGAGGCGGTAAACATGAAATAGAAGCCGTGGGTAAGATACTGTTCCAAGGTAACATCCAGCCCGTAATTCCTTCCTTCGCCCTCGTTCACCAATTTGTGGTTGAAAAACCAGTCGTCCTGGAGGTTAATCAGTGAAAACGAACTATCAGGAATCACAGGGATATCATAAAGATGCTCATAATAGGTTTCTGCCTTTAAATGAATATTCTTAGTGATATTCAAATCATAACTCAATACAAAATGGTCGGCTCTGGTGAAATCAAGATTCTTATTATAGAACCGACCGGCATCACTCCTTGTAAAAAAATAATTCAGCCGTTCAAGGCGGCTATGTGAGCCATAAGCGATTCCTAAAGATTGCGTCGGATCGAACTGCCATCTGAAGCCTATCCGCGGCTCGATAGTGTAATGTCCGTTCAGGGTAAAGATTTGTGCATGAACGCCTGCATTCATCGTCAGTTCATCTGTAAAATTGACGCTTGAGCTGGAATAAGCGGCAAGCAGTGTGCTGAAGCCTCTTTCCGCAGTTACGGTTTGTAATGCGCCACCCGGCATAGTGATATTTTCTTTATGCAGGTTATACATCAATCCGGTAAGAACGACCCCTGTTTTATTGGTATGTTTTGCACCAAACTTTGTATTTATAAATGATGACAAGATGAAATTCCAGTTCTTGTTATTTATCCGGTTTTCAGGAGAAAGTACAAACTTGTCATTTATCTTATCTATTCTGCGGTTAATGCCGCTTACCGTTGCCGCCAGTGTGGTTTTTGTGTAAATACTATTGTTGATGAATAATCTGTGACTCACACCGGACGCCATCATAAATTGCTTCACATTCTGCGTTTCCTTATCGCTGTCGTAAAACCACTGAGTGCTGTCGGTCTTTGCATCCTGGCCAGACCCGTCCGCCAATCCGATTCCCCACACAGAGAAAGTCCCTGCCTTGCCTGCCGGGAAGTTCAGCCTGAAAGAAAAATCCTGGTAGTCGATGCCGCTGCTTCCGGTCTCCGGGAGCAGCGGAGCGATCAGGGCAAGGGTCGAGTAACGATAATTAAACAAATAGGATGAGGGAGCGCCCTTTTTGAACGGACCTTCGGAAGAGACATCGACGCCGATTACCCCTATTCCGAGGGAATGTTCGGATTTCCGGTTATTGCCGTTCCGCATGAAGATGTCAAACACGCCCGACAGGGCATTTCCGTATTCCGCAGGAAACGCCCCTGTGAAGAAATCGGAATTAGCCAGCATGTTGGTACTCAGGGCGGTTAACCCTCCGCCGCCAAAGACGGATAAATCGGCAAAATGGTTGGGATTGGGGATTTCGACTCCTTCCATCCTCCACTGTAAATATTTCGGGGGATTCCCGCGGACTGCGATCCCATTATTCCCGACATTGCTGGCCACACCTGCAAAGGTCGCGGCAAGTCGTGCCGGATCATCAAAACCGCCGGCAAACCGGGAGGCTTCATCCACACTCAGCATCCTTGCGCTGACGGTTGCCATCGTGTTCAGGGGTTGTTCTTTGTTTATGTTTGGTCTGACTACAACGTCACCCAGGCTGATAGGGGCTTCTTTTATGGTGATCGTCAGAAACGTCTCTCTTGCAGAGGAAACCTGGATTTCGCGTACAATGGACGGCTCATAGCCGATATACGATACCCGAAGATCATATCTCCCGACAGGGATATCCGGAAGCATGAAATGACCCGTACTGTCTGTTACCGTGCCGATTACGGGATCGGTGTTGAGCAAAATAACATTGGCAAAAGGAACGGGAGAATGAGACGCCTCATCAATAACGATGCCTCTGACGGTTTGTGCCGGCTGCTGGGCCAGCAACTTTCCCGAAAACAGGACACAAAAAGTGATGAATAAGCAAATTCGTACAAGCATGACCGGGAATGTCTTTTTTAGACATAAATTCTCCCTTAATTGCCTTTTTTGTAATACTGATTTATCAGTATCCCTACTGTCGTGTCATGCATAGTCTGTCGGGCAATTCTCTCCCCGACGTATCGGAGCAGAGTCAATCGCTGAGTTTCGCAAAATGAATTCTGCCTGGAGAACAACTTAGCGTAACCCTGCAAGAAATAAAAACCGGCACTTCATAATCGACGCAACACTACTCTAAAAGACCTAACCCGGAAGCAAGCGTTATCGCTTCAATCGAATTATTGGCTCCCAGCTTCTCCAGCACTCTCTGCCGATGTGTGTTTACCGTATGAACGCTGATCGATAATTTATCTGAAATCTCCTTGCTCAAAAGCCCCTCCTTTACCAATTTCAGGATTTCCTTCTCTCTCCTGGTTAAATCCCTGACAACCCTGTCGCTTTCATCAGAGAAGGGGACCATTTCTCCCGTCACGAAATTAAACAAACGGCTCTTTACTCCTTCATCAATCCTCTGATCGGGGGAAACATCGATAATGCTTAGCGACAACCATATATTTTCCTTGTTATCCAATTCTAAAACCTGGTGTTGTTCAATAACGCGAATATATTTTCCCTCCGAATTCAATATTCTAAATTCATTTATCAATTTGAAATTTCTCTTCTCATTGCTCGTAAAATCATAAAATAACTTCAATAGCAGAATACCATTTTTTATCAGAACAAGAATATCATCCTTATGTATCTTATCGTCCAGGTATTGTTGTCCTTTTGATTTGATTTCATCGACGTCATAACCCAGTATGGAGCAGAAATTCGGTGAATAGAATATATGTTCTCTTTTGAAATGATCGAAGACGCTGACGCCGCTGTTCCCGATAGCCGACAACGTTTCCAGGCGTGGCCTGTGCTTCTCAAAAATGCCATAATCCAACTCCTCTTCAACAAATTCCTGTTGATCAAGCAGTCTCAGGTAGGTCGCTGTCAGATCAGAATGCCGTATTTTTTTTTCTGCCAATGAGATTCCTCCCGGAATGGTTATTGCGGCCGATACAGATAAAAAGGTTCTGTATCAGAAAATGCTGATTATGGACAGACATCTCTTTCGTGATGTCAGGGACACGTTGAAAAGAATATAAGCTTTTGTCATCCGGCCTTCAGCCATCCATTTCCAAAGAAATCCCCGCAGCGGAGGGTTAAAGGAGATGAAAAAGGCCTCAATCCGCCTTTTTCCGGCGGTTTCTTCTTTTCATGACTCTGTTGCAGCATTTCATATCAATGAAGTTTTTCGCCTTTGCTGAGCATTTCGAGTATTTTCTTCATCCGCTTCTCCCTGGTTTCGGGTTTTTTGGCTGTTTGCAGCCGCCAGGCGATGGCATAAGTGTTGGTTTTGTTCAGCGTCTCGAAAAACGCCTGTGCCTTTTTATCTTTGGAGAGTTCCTGAAGGAAATCATCCGGCATTTCCATATTCGCAGGCGAGTCATATGCTTTTTCCCACCGGCCATCGATCTTTGCGGCTTCTACTTCTTTCAGGCCTGCCGGCTTCATTCTGCCCGCCTTCTGCAACCGCGCAACATGTTCGATATTCCGCTTCGACCATATACTCCTTGTCCGGCGGGGCGTAAACTTTTGCAGGTACGACTCTTCGTCGCCCTTTTTCAGCTGACCGTCTATCCATCCATAACATAAGGCTTCGTCAAGAGCCTCGCCATGAGTGGGCGAAGGGGTGCCGGAGCCTTTTTTAGAAAAACGTATCCACACGCCGTTCGAAACCGCGTGATTTTGCGCGAGCCAGTGCCTCCATTCATCTGCCGATCCGAAGAAAACGATCTGCAGCCCGTTTTTATCAACATTTTCCATTTCGGGATCTCCCGACAGCTTATTTTTCGTTCGATTATTTCTGTTTTGTAAATACGACGGGAATTAAGAAAATCATGATGCCTGCCAGCGAAGTGAAAGTCCTGAGAGTATGAAAGAACTCCCACCGGATACGG
>CAZNHE010000096.1:0-11120 GCA_964572735.1 uncultured Chitinophagales bacterium
ATAGTAAAATCCCCTTTTGCTTCGTGATCCCCTATCTGATAAATGGTTAATGTACCGGAAGCCGAGACAAAGGGAATCTTACTGTTCAATACACCGGCAGCAAAAAAATCCCCTGAGTCAGATTGATCTGCATTGGTAATAGCATATGTGCCCGCGGAGGGTTGCCCTCCCTGCCGGCTGATCGTCACCGTATTGGCGGCGCCCGTATCGTTTACATCACTTGTACCGATGTAAATCCCGAAGTAGCTCTCCCCGTCTTCCGAATCGGACCCAAAAACGGCAATCCCTCCACTCAGCGTTTTATCGAGATCTCCGCTGATCGTTACTTTATAGCTGACGGTGGCGGGGTTTTTCGATGAAGTACTGTTCGAGCTGCACCCTGCCAATCCTGCCACTGCCAGCACCAATGATATATAAACAACCTGCCTCTTCATAATTTCGTCCTCCCTGTTAATTCTTTCATCGACAAATTTCGTGCGCATACAAAAATAACACCTTCCTCTGACATTCTGCTAATTACCTGAAATTTCGGTGTTTTTCCTTGTATGGAGCTGTACATTTACACATAACCGGACTGATGAAAACACCCTAACAGCGCCATTGGAACCGCCGGCTGTCCATATGTTTACATATTATAGCCGCCCTGATAGAAATACCTGAACGCAGGCCGCAATTTTCGTATTTTTGTCGGAATTTCGCCGGTAGGCAGCAGCGGCATTCATAACCCCGAATCTTAATTCTTTTTCGTATGAATGATATTGTTCTGATTCCCGGAGATGGAATCGGTCCCGAGATCACCGCATCCGTAACCAAAATCCTGACATCGGCGGGTGCGGAAATACATTGGATTGAAGCCGTCGCCGGACAAACGGCGTACGAAACAAAAGGAAATCCCCTGCCTGATGAGACACTCGACCTCATCCGCAGACATAAAAAAGTGCTTAAAGGTCCGCTGACAACACCTGTAGGCACCGGTTTTCGATCGGTAAACGTGGCTTTACGCAAAGAGTTCGACCTTTTTGCGAATATCCGCCCGGCCAAGACCCTGCCGAACGTGGCAAGCCCTTTCACTCACGTAGATCTGGTTCTGTTCCGGGAAAATACAGAAGGATTATACTCCGGGGAAGAACGCTGGGTCGGGAAAGGGAAAGAGCATGCCGAAAGCATCGCCGTGGTAACCCGGAAGACCAGTGCACGTATCATCCGTGCGGCTTTCGAATACGCGCAAAAACATGAGCGCCGGCGGGTGACACTGGTCCATAAAGCAAACATCCTGAAGATGACCAGCGGCCTGTTTCTGGAGGTCGGACGGGAAATTGCCCCGGATTACCCTGATATAGAATTTGAAGACCTGATCGTGGATAACACCGCTATGCAGATGGTGCGCTATCCCGAACATTTCGACGTACTGGTGACCACCAACCTGTTCGGAGACATCCTGTCCGACCTGGCTTCCGGTTTGGTAGGCGGACTGGGAGTCACCGGTTCGGCAAATATCGGAGATGAGTTCGCCATGTTCGAGGCTGTGCACGGCTCTGCACCGGATATCGCCGGAAAAAATCAGGCCAACCCGGTTGCGCTGTTGTTCTCATCCATCATGATGCTTGAACATTTGGGAGAGATGGAAACAGGTGCACGAATCCGCCATGCACTCATGGAGGTTTTGGCTAACCATAAAGATGCCTGTACCCGGGATATCGGAGGAAAAGGGACGACCACCACCTTTACCAACGCGGTCTGTATGGTGCTGGAGGATAAGTTTTAGGGCGATTGGCAGAAATTATTAATCGTTTATCAGGAAGCTGACTCCCGCAGGGCGGCTTTCAATCTGCAACCTGCCGCCACGTCTGTTCTCCATCGTGGATGAAGGATTATTCACTCCCGGATAGCCACAAATTCCGTCTCTTTTGTTTCGGTATCAAAAATGGCAAAGGTGGCTTCCTTATCAAACCCATGTGCCGATCCCGGATTGATGAAGAGGGTCCTACCCTCTTCCCGCAGCACTCT
The DNA here is from genome assembly GCA_964572735.1 of uncultured Chitinophagales bacterium. Classification (GTDB taxonomy): domain Bacteria; phylum Bacteroidota; class Rhodothermia; order Balneolales; family DATFMH01; genus DATFNI01. Next base: position 2,008 of record CAZNHE010000096.1, read on the forward strand.
TTCGTGGGTATGGCCTGCAATCACCACGTCGTATATTCCACATTTTATTAGAGCCTCTGTAATCCCCGGCTGTGTACCGTGATAAACGGCAAAACGCAGACCGTCTTCCTCAAAATCCAGAAACTCCCCTCCGTGCCGGGCGTCAATCTGGCTGAACTTGTCCAGAATGCGATACGTATCTCCATCATTATTCCCGAAAATCCCTGTCATATTCAACCCGCCGAAAGGAAGCACGGCAAAGGGGCTGCAGAAATCGCCGGCATGGATTACCAGGGCGACTCCCTTCTGCTTCATCAGTTCAACAGCCTTCACAATATGCGGTACATGATCGTGGGTATCCGAAATAATGCCTATTCTCATCGCTCAAATATTAAATAGTGACGGATCGATAACCGCGATTATTATTTATCATACACAATACACTTTCCCATCTCAAAATAACATATCTTTACCTGTATCATTTCATCTTCTTTCGATCTGCGAATCCGACAATCCTTTATCGATTATTTTCAGTAATCACCTCGCTGAAAGGAACTATATATGAATATCGCCCATATGAAATCGCGATCATGCAAGCGGGTTCTCCTGCTCCTCGCCGCAGGTTTGATGTATGCTCTCCCGGGACTGGGACAACAGGAATTTGAAGGAATCGTCATCTATGAGATGACCTCTGCAGCCGGCAGCCCTCAGAATATAACCTACTTTTCGAAAGACAACAAAGTGCGCCTGCAGATGCAAATGCCCTCAGCAAGTGCGGAAAGCCTTGCTTTTATCATTGACGGGAATAAAGAAACCATGTATACGCTCATCCCCCAGATGAAGATGTTCATGGAGATGCCTGCGATGAAGGGTGATACATCAGCCGCCGGCGGGGAACACGACAGAAGCAAAGCCGTTAAGATGGGGGATACGCAGACCATCGCCGGCGTAAAATGCGACCACTGGGTGATTACAACCGATCAGGGAGATAGTATCGATCTGTGGAATGCAAAAGGGTTCGGAAATTTTATGATGCCCCGCACGATGGGCCGCATCCCCGGGCAACAAAAACCGCCGGAATGGACCAGAGAGCTGGCGGCGCAGGGGTTCTTCCCGCTGAAGATGATTCTGAAGGATCAGGAGGGAAAAATAAGGATGCAGATGCAGGCCACCAGGATCGAACGAAAACCGCTGAATGATACGCTGTTCGAAGTACCTCCGGATTACAGCAAGATGAATCTGAAGGGTATGGGAAATCCTCACTGACGGACCGGTTGTACGTCAGTGAGGGATAATTCCGTTAAAACATTTAGCAGCTGCCGGCTTTTTCAGAGGATTTCCCAGGTTTCATTTCCACGGAGCAGAGCGTCCAGATCGCCTTTTCCTTTACGTTCACTGACAGCAGCAACCTGCCGGTTCAGCTCGTCTTCGTAGGTTGGACGTTCTCCGGCATAAAATACGCCAAACGGACGGGGCAAATGCCCCTCGCGCCCCGGATCATCAAAAAAGCGGGCAAGAATATATGCTTTCGTAGCATCCTTCTCATCGTGAATCCAGAGATCATCCTGAGAATATTCCCCACCCAAATCAACAACCTGAGGTTTGAGTCCGTCCAGGCGCACTCCTTTATCGTTGTTATTGCCAAAGACAAGCGGTTTTCCGTCCTCAAGATACAACGCCTCTGTCGGGCGGGATTTCTTGTCGGTGAACATCTCGAACGCCCCGTCATTAAAGACGATGCAATTCTGATAGATCTCGAGCATGGATGTCCCCTTATGCCTCCACGAACGTTCCAGCATCGCCTGCAGATGTTTCGGATCGCGATCCATGGCACGTGCGACAAATGTACCGTCCGCTCCAAGTGTGAGCGCAAGCGGGTTGAACGGATGATCGATCGAACCGACCGGCGTGGACTTTGAAATACTGCCCTCATGGGAAGTCGGCGAATATTGCCCTTTGGTAAGCCCGTAGATCTCGTTATTGAACAACAGGAGGGTTACGTCAAAATTACGACGCAGCAAATGGGCAAAATGATTCGTCCCGATCGAGAGGGAATCGCCGTCGCCAGTAATGATAAACACACAAAGATCAGGGCGTATCGATTTAAGCCCGGAGGCAATCGCCGGGGCACGGCCATGAATAGAGTGCATGCCATAGGTATTCATGTAATACGGAAAACGTGAAGAACAACCGATTCCGGAGATGAACACGATATCCTCCCGGTTGAACCCGAGTTTCGGCATCAGGTTCTGCACCTGTTTCAGGATGGTGTAATCCCCGCAGCCCGGACACCAGCGGACGTCCTGATCCGATGAAAAATCTTTACCCGCATATTCGGGGACGGTCGTGTCTTCCTTTTCGAGCACCGTAAACAAATCCGTTTCGAACAGTCTATTGGCTTCCATAATGTTATTTATAATCAGATCTTACATTTTGTTTTTCAGTTGCCGGCCTGTGTCGATGCAGGGTCGAGCAGTTCCCGGATTTTATCTTTCACCTCACCAACCGTGAACGGGATGCCCTGAATCTTCCCAAACCCAATGGCAGGAATCAGGAAGGTCTGACGAATCACCTTTACCAGCTGGCCGTTGTTAATTTCGGGAACAAGTACCTTGTCGAATCCTTTCAGGAGATATTCCAGGTTGCGGGGGAACGGACTCAGGTAACGCAAATGGACGTGTGATACGTCGTAGCCTTCGCCGCGTGCTTCGTGAACGGCCGATTTAACCGTTCCATAAGTAGAGCCCCAGCTCAGAATCAACAACTTACCCTGGTCCGAGCCATTATCCACATCCTGCAGCGGAATATCATCGGCGATTTTGTCGCGCTTGGCTTCACGCAGTTTCGTCATCAATTCGTGATTTTGCGGATCGTATGAGATGTTCCCCGTCTCATTTTCCTTTTCAAGCCCTCCTACCCGGTGAGCCAGTCCCTGAGTGCCGGGGATGGCCCACGGGCGCACATATCGCTCATCACGGACATAGGGCAGGAATGGTTTATCACTGTCACCATTTGTCCTCGGCGGGACGAATGAGACTGATATCGGTGTCAGATCATCACTTTGGGGGAAGCGCCATGGTTCTGAGCCATTGCCAAGATACCCGTCGGAAAGAAAAATGACCGGAATCATATGAGTTGCCGCAATCCGGCATGCTTCATAAGCCATTTCAAAACAGTCGGAGGGCGAACGCGGTGCGACAACGGCAACCGGACACTCGCCGTTACGGCCGTACAGGGCCTGAAACAGGTCGGCCTGCTCGGTTTTTGTCGGCATCCCCGTAGACGGACCGCTGCGCTGCACATTCAGAACTACCAGTGGAAGCTCCAGCATTGTTGCAAGACCGATGGCTTCTGTTTTCAGAGCCACGCCGGGCCCCGAGCTGCCTGTTACAGCCAGGCTCCCTCCGAAGGCCGCACCAATTGCAGAAGAAACGGCTGCAATCTCGTCTTCCGCCTGATAGGTGCGCACATTGAAATTTTTCAGCGCAGCCAGGGTATGCAGGATAGCCGACGCCGGCGTAATCGGATAGGAACCGTAAAAAAGAGGAAGCTTTGACTTCCGGGAAGCAGCCACGAGTCCCAGTACCGTTGCCTTGTTTCCGGTAATATTCCGATAAGTTCCGGGAGGAAGCTGTGCCTGTTCCACTTCATAACGTACCGAAAAGATTTCGGTAGCCTCCCCATACGTATGTCCGTCTTTTAAAGCCTTGATATTCGCCTGGGCGATTTCAGGCACTTTGGCAAATTTCTGCTCCAGAAATGAAATCGTCGAAGATATGGGGCGGCTGTACATCCAGTACAAAACACCCAGCACAAACATATTTTTGCATCGTTCGACATCCTTCGGGGGCAGACCGGAATCCGACAGACTTTCTTTGGTCAGTTTTGAGACGTCGATATTATAGACCTCATAACCTTTAAGCGTATCATCTTCAAGAGGATTTACATCCCCGTACTTTGAGAGCGACAAATTCTTTTTGTCGAAGCCGCTTGTGTTAACGATGACCACTCCGCCCGGACGCAGGCGTGGCAGGTTAGCTTTAAGTGCCGCTGCATTCATGGCAACCAGCACATCATACTGATCCCCCGGCGTATAAATAGGCTTACTGCCAAAATGGATCTGAAAACCCGAAACACCCGGCACCGTCCCGGCCGGGGCACGGATTTCTGCCGGAAAATCGGGAAAAGTGGACAAGTCGTTGCCTGCCAGTGCCGTGGTATTGGTAAACTGAGTACCGGTAAGCTGCATGCCGTCGCCCGAATCTCCGGCAAAACGGATCGTGACTTCGTCTTTGATAATTTTATTCTTCATAATACGAGTTATTGAAAAACCGATATGAATTACTACAGGATGGGAATTACGCGATTAGTGAGTAAAAGAGAGGAAAACCCTTCACCTGACTCAACCCCTTTTTTGACAGATCAAACATGAAGAATGTTTATGAAGGGATTATGGAGCGGATGCTCTCAGCTAAGTTTAAAACCATTGCAGGTATCTGTTACGTTACTAATCCACGGAATGAACCCGTTAATTGGAACAGCCTGATTTGCCTCATGATTGATCCGGACATCGTTCGTCTCTGCATACTGATCGTGTTGCAGATACAAATGGCCCGGAATAAAACGGCTTATGGGTGGAAGCAGCTTTCATGCGGTGCTTACGTTTTATCGTACTGTTTATTTCCAGTTATACTGTTGTAACAGATATCTGAGGATCTCAGATGATAATAGAACGACCGGAGCCGGCCGCCCTTACAGGTGAAAGTTACGAAGAGGAACAGGCACTTGAAACCTTTCTGCAAATATTTATCAAAGATAATTATCTGCCTGCAAAATGGATAGAGTCGTACCTGAATATGCTGTACCTGCTACACAGCCCCGCCATCCTTCCCTCTCGAGGAAGATTCCCTGTTAACATCCGTGCCTTCAATTCCCGCCTCTTTATATCACGACTTCCGGGAATAACCACTTATAAAAAACATCGGATGCTATTATCCTGTTAATAATACGATGGTAATGATGATGAGAATAGTCAACTTCAATACCAATCCCTTCCAACGATACATGATAACCAGCTCTTTGTCACATTACCCACACAATGTGGATAACTTGTTAAGAAGTAATAAATATAAATCACATTGTCAAGACCAGCGCATGCTTTTGAATGGAAATAACCATAATAATTTCCAGATCATCCTGCTTCAGACAATAATCATTGACAGATTGCAATAACTAAACAGGAGCGGATTCCTTATCAGGGATGTCCGCTTACAATGCCCCGCTGATTATTTTATCGTATCCTGTTGACAGGACTAAAGTAAAGGCTCTATTCCACCGTGACACTTTTTGCCAGGTTCCTGGGCTGATCAACATCACACCCACGATTTACCGCAATATAATAGGATAACAACTGCAGCGGGATAACAGAAAGTAATGGCGAAAGACAGTCGGAAATAGGAGGAATATCAATAACAAATTCTGCAAGGCGTTTTACTTCATCATTATTGGAAGTGGTGACAGCCACCACCCGCCCCTGCCGGGCTTTCACCTCCTGAATATTACTGACCATCTTGTCGTTGGTATGATTGGTGGTAGCCACCACCACCACCGGCATGTGCCGGTCGATCAGGGCGATCGGACCGTGTTTCATTTCTGCGGCCGGGTAACCTTCCGCATGGATATAAGATATTTCTTTAAGCTTAAGGGCACCCTCCAGGGCTACCGGAAAGTTATAGCTGCGCCCCAGGTACAGGAAGTTGGGAGCATACGTAAACAAACGGGCAATCTCTTTAAGCTGATCCGACTGTTCCAGGATTTCCCCGATCTTTTCGGGAACCGCGTACAGATCCGAGAGGACTTTCTGATAATAGGTGTCCTCAATTGTTCCCCGTGCCTTACCTATGGTGAGTGCCATCATCGCGAGGACGGCCACCTGTCCGGTGAAGGCTTTGGTAGAGGCTACACCGATCTCCGGACCTGCATGGATATAAACCCCGGCATCAGTTTCACGCGCTATCGTGGATCCTACCACATTACAAATTCCGATAACAACGGCTCCGCGCTCACGGGCTTCCCGCAAAGCTGCAAGTGTATCTGCGGTTTCTCCGCTCTGGGAAATCACAATCATCACATCTCCTTCTTTAAGGAGGATATCCTTATAGCGAAATTCAGAGGCATACTCCACTTCCACAGGAAGCTTGGCCAGATGTTCAAACAAATATTCGCCCACCAATCCCGAATGCCAGCTCGTTCCGCACGCGGCAATAATAAAACGGTCGGCATGGATTAATTGATCCATAACGGAGGTGATTCCACCGAGATGTACGGTTCCCTCCCTGGGCATCACACGGCCTCGCATGCAATCGGCGAGGGAGTGCGGTTGCTCGTAAATCTCCTTGAGCATGAAATGATCGTATCCGCCCTTTTCAATCTGCTCAATATTGATTTCCAGCTCGTAAACATCTTTCTGGTGCGCCACATTACGGGTTGTCTTTACTTCATAACCCTTCCGTGTGATCACCGCCATCTCGTCGTCATCCAGATAGATAACTTTATTGGTATATTCAACAACCGGAGAGGCATCGGAAGCTATGAAATATTCACCGTCTCCAATGCCTACGAGCAACGGAGACCCTTTCCGGGCCACAATCAGTTCGTCTGCATGATCGACATGCACGATAGCCAGGCCGTATGTTCCCACTACCTGGCGCAGGGCATGCCGGACCGCCTCTTCAAATTCCAGGCCCGACACCTTTTGCACTTCTTCTATCAGATGGGCAAGTACTTCGGTATCTGTTTCGGTATGAAAAACGTGGCCCTTTTTCTGCAATCCGGCCTTCAGTACGTCATAATTTTCAATAATACCATTATGAACCAGGGCAAACCGGCCGTTTCCGGATACATGAGGGTGCGCATTGATATCATTGGGTTCCCCGTGCGTAGCCCATCGTGTATGACCGATGCCGATCGTTGCCTTCACGGGTTTGCCTCCTAAAAGACGCTCCAGATCCGCCACCTTTCCCTTTGTTTTACGAATCGCCAACTCGCCATTGGCAATCGCTATCCCGGCCGAGTCATACCCCCGATATTCCAGCCGGTGAAGCCCCTTTACAATAACCTCCGCAGCATCCCTTTTACCGATATATCCGACAATTCCGCACATAATTATGGTTTGCTAATTCAATAACAGTTGCAATTCACTGTATAACAGCGGATACTTTGAAAAAAGTATCCGTATCTGAAAGATAAGAGTCATCTGCAGTACAATGAAAATAGTAATATTTATCGACGCGACAGACCGTCTATGAAAGGCAAAAAGAGGACGGATGCATTATTACCGGCATTATTATCTATTTTTAATCTCCTTTTTTAACATAAACCTCCCGACTCATGCTTTCTGCCTGTTTATTCGAAGATGACCAGGTCTCCTGCCTGCACCCGGCAACACTGACCCGGCCGGTTGATCAACTGCGGATCGGCATTGTTACGATCTATGAGAAATGGAAACAACTGCTGGAAAACGACCGCATCTTCCGGCTGAGTCGACCGGGATTTGACGCACTTTATCCCGTTCCCCCGTTTGACGACTATTTTGAGGATGAGCCGGTTCTCTGGATCCGCTCCCGGTTCATCCCGGGCGAAAATATCCGCGAAGAGCTGAATCGCCTGAAACAGGGCGAGGGTCTGCGCTATAAGGGCCTTCCGGTGGTCGCATTGATGGATGGAAAGACGAGTAAAGAATATTTCACCCGCCGGTCACCGGATTTTTCGACCATCAGTTTCAGTCCGGTTCAGCAGGGCTGGCTGTTGGAGCGGCCTTTTCAGTTATTTGAATATAACGGAGAGGAAATATCAAAGGATTTCGCCCGTCTGGACCTGCCCTCCAATACGGCAGGAAACTTTACACACGTAATCATTGAGGGAGCATATCCGGTATACATGGAAGAAGGAGTGGTCATTGAGCCGGGGGTTATAATTCTGTCTGAAGAGGGACCTGTCTTCCTTGGCCGAGAATCAAAGCTGCTGGCCGGAGCCATCGTACGGGGACCTGCCGTCATCGACCGGTATTCGATTATCAAGATGAGCGCGAAAATCTACCCGGATACCACGATTGGTCCGCATTGCAAGGTCGGTGGTGAGGTAAATAACGTGATCTTTCAATCCCATTCCAACAAAGGACACGACGGGTTTCTGGGCAATTCTTACATTGGAGAATGGTGCAATCTGGGTGCAGACACCAACAACTCCAATCTGAAAAACAACTACAGAACGGTCCGCCTGGCCGACTGGACAACCCGGGAGTCTTACGATACGGGATTGCTATTTTGCGGGATGATTATGGGTGATCACTGTAAAACCGCCATCAACACGATGATCAACACCGGGAGCATCTTTGGCGTCTTCTGCAATATCGCAACCGACAGGTTTCCACCGAAATTCCTGCCGTCCTTTTCATGGCTGACCGGCGAAAATCCGGAGCGGTATGACTTCGACAAAGCCATAAAATCCGCCGAAAAGATGATGAGCCGTCGCGATATCACGATGAGTGATGCCTATCGGGATTTGATGCATAACCTCTTTACCAATAGCGCTCTGAACGATTGATAATTCTACAATTCATTGCTTCGTCCTTTAGGACGGAGGTAAGATGAGCAAAAATAACAGGGTTTCGACCCGATACATGTTGTTTTTGTGGGACTTCCCGAAGGCATCCTTTTGGAAGAAGCTCTTACTTCTAACAACTCTATTGCCCCTTTACCAAAGACAGCCCCCGATTTAGCAGACTATACCTTGCATTTTCCCGGCAACTCCGTATCTTTGCGATCTAATCCGGAAGTGGGTTAACAGCCGGAATCAGCCGGTCTGGGTTCTTTACCGACATGCCGAAGTGGTGGAATTGGTAGACGCGCACGTTTCAGGGGCGTGTGGGCGCAAGCCCGTGCGGGTTCGAGTCCCGCCTTCGGCACTTGGTAAAAATGTTCTAAAAACGCCGTTTAATTAATTTGAACGGCGTTTTTTTTGTTCCTTTCTTTTATTCAACTCATTTTCTATATTCGATTAATGGGTAACAAAATGGGACACATTGTCCCCTATTTTCCTAAAAATGTGTCCCAGATTGTGTTCCAATATATATG
>CAZNHE010000097.1:0-10695 GCA_964572735.1 uncultured Chitinophagales bacterium
ATGAGGACGTGTTCAACCAAAAACGAAATCTCGAGATCATTTATGCCGTACCTGCCAATGCCTCATCTCCCAATTATTACGTAACCCAGGTGCTGCCGGGTGATTTCGACCACGCCGGAACTGCCCAGAGAACCTCGGGAGCACAGGCATGGTACGATAACTGGATGCCATGGGAGTTCTTCGAAAAATACGACAGCAATGACAAGCGCCTGGCAACCTGTTTCGGCAGTTATGTCAATACAAGCGGCAGCGTGGCCGACAAAAATACCGGGATGTCTGGTGCCATTCCGTTAAAAACCACCCAATTCTCCGGATCCGGTCCGGGTTACCCTATCGATCAGGTGGTGTTCCGGTATGCCGAGGTTCTGTTGTCGCTGGCAGAGGCGATCAACGAACAAAGAGGACCGGGTGAGGCTTACCAATACGTAAATCAGGTCAGGAACCGGGCCGGTGTCTCTGACTTCAGTGGGATGAGCCAGGCCCAGTTTCGCGATGCTATCCTGGACGAGCGGGGCAGGGAACTATATGCCGAAGGCGCGAGAAGGCAGGATCTGATTCGTCATGGCAAACTTATTTCTTATGCCAGGGCGAGAGGTGCCAATGCCAAAGATTACCAGGTATTGTTCCCAATCCCCGAGGATGTCATCATTCAGGGAAACGGGGTCGTAAAACAAAACCCGGGCTATCCTTCGTCATAAAGAACTACTACGACGCAAAACGACCTGACAGAAAAACCCATAGTTAGTCCTCTGTTTTTGGTCTGAACTGTCTGGATGCCATTGATATGTGGCATCCGGACTCTTTTTGCGCACGTCTTTTTCGAAGCGTCTGAAGGGATAGCATAACCGCAGGGCGGCAATGAACCCCCAAACCCCTCTTCCGGATCCGGCAGCGAGGGGGGAAGCCCGGGCTTCCGGCTCGCTAAATACTTCCATGCATGAAAAACATCTTATTCCTTTTCTTCAGCCTCATTTTCCTTTGTGCCGGCGCGGTCCAATCCCAGAATATCATCAGCATCGATGTTTCAAAGGTGACCCCGGGGGTTCTTAGGAACGAGTACGATATGGGCAATCCGGGTCCGCCGGGGCGAAAGATCAAAATCAATAACCTCTACATGACTATCAGCGGAAAACCGGTGATTCCGGTCATGGGGGAGATGCATTATGTTCGGGTCCCGAAAGCCGGGTGGCAGGACCGGCTTCTGAAGATGAAAGCCGCCGGGATTAATATCGTTTCCACTTATGTTTTTTGGATTTATCACGAAGAGATTGAGGGGGAATTCAACTGGTCGGGAAACCGCGATCTCCGGGCGTTTCTGAAACTGTGTAAGAAAGACGGCCTCTATGTGTTTTTACGAATCGGTCCCTGGAGCCATGGAGAGGTGCGAAACGGTGGATTTCCCGACTGGCTCCTGCAGAAAAGATATATTCATCCCCGTTCCGAGGATCCGGTATTCCAGCATTATGTAAAGCAATACTTCGCCCAGATCGCCACACAGGTGAGGGGCCTGCTTTATAAGAATGGCGGCCCGGTAATTGGCATCCAGCTGGAGAACGAATATTCCGGCGGCAAAAAGGGCGAACAATACATCATGTGGTTAAAGAAGACAGCCATCGAGGACGGCATGGATGTCCCCATGTATGCGGTTACCGGCTGGGGAAATACTTCGATTCCAAAAGATCAGGTAATTCCGCTTTGGGGAGGGTATCCCGGGGCGCCCTGGAACCCGGATCTTAAAAAGATTAAAAACAATCCCAGCTTCACTTTTGGGGATCCGCGTAGCCCGGGCAACATTTTTCAGGGGAAGAAGCAGACGGGTTATCATCCGGATACGAAGATTTACCCTTTTTTCACTGTTGAGATGGGTCTGGGAAATCAGATAACGTATCACCGGCGTCCGGTGTTCAGCGCGATCGACGGCCTGGCGATTGCCGTGACACGACTCGGTTCCGGGGCTAATATGCTCGGGTATTACATGTTTACCGGCGGATCCGATCAGACGGGCACGCTGACGACTCTGGAAGAGGATCGAAAAAACACAGGCTACTGGAACCGGTACCCGATCATATCCTACGATTTCCAGACAGCTATCAGGGAGACCGGAGAACTGGCGCCGTCTTATTATCAGATCAAGAAACTGAATTATTTTGTGGATGAATTCGGCAGCCGGCTGGCTCCTATGATGCCGGTGATCGGTCCGCAGAAAAATCCTCATAAGAAATTGCTTTATTCAGTGCGCGTGAAGGGGGGGGCCGGTTATCTTTTCGGGTCCAATTATTACAGGGGAGTCAGCAAGCCGGAGCAGAAAAACATTCAGTTCAACATAAAGCTGCGGGACGAGCGCCTGAGATTTCCCCAAAAGCCTGTTGACATCCCTGACAGTTCCGTTTTTATCTGGCCGTTTAATTTTATGATGAGCCATGTTCTGCTGAAGTACGCGACGGCACAACCGTTGTGCCGGATACGCGGAAAGGAGGGGACGGACTGGTTTTTCATTCAAAACAGAGGGATAAGACCGGAATTTTGTTTTGATCCCGCGACGTTGTCGGATATTCATACGAGCAGCGGAAGCATCATGCGGGATCGCCATAAGACGATTATTTCAGGCATACAACCCGGTCTGAATGCCATCATTACGATTCGTGATAAGAACGGCAATGTCGGGCATATCCACGTGCTGTCTTCGGAAGAGGCGAAACACGTCTGGCTGTTCGATTATGAAGGAGTAAAATATCTGTTTCTTTCGAAATCCAATCTCTATCTGGATCATAACCGCCTGCATGTCTATGGTCCGGCAAACAAAATGAAAATCACCGAACTGGCAGGAACAGCTGAACTGAGCGACGGGCATGGAATTCTTTCTCCGAAACAGTCGGGTGTGTTTCCTGAATACGATTTATCCGTTCCGGAACAGCATATTTCCCTGGATCTGAAATCTCATCCGATTCTTTCGGATGCAACGTGGCTGAAAGCTTCTGTTGATAAGGTGAATCCGGAGAACGAACTATGGCACAGGTTCTTCATAAAAGAATTCAACCTTGGTGATCCTGCAAAAATAAAATCGGCGAAGATGATCCTGTTTTCCCAGATTCCATGCAATATCAGGATTAACGGCACCTGGCTCAATCAATCTGTAAAGGCCGGAGGGCTGAATGACCTGGATATCACGGGATATGTGAGGAAGGGCAAAAACGCACTCTTGCTCGCCTTCCCGTTCATGGCCGGTGACTCCGCCTTTGCAGCAACGATCAAGGTGGGATACGAAAATAGTAATCAGATCCAATTCTCAACCGACCGCTCGTGGCTTACCTGGCAGTCATATACCTATCCTGCGCCGTGGGACCACCTTACAAAATTGCAGGCTCCCGATACGGCCGGTGCCCTGAAACCGGATTATAACAGGCAGATCCAGCCAAGAGAATGGACCCTGACTATTCCGGACGGTTACCTCAATGGACTGAGTAATTTGTATCTGCACATTCATTACATCGGCGACCGGGCACAGTGCCGGCTTCACTATCGCCTCATCGCCGACAATTTCAACAATGGTGCCTCCTGGAATATTGCGCTTAAGAAATTCGGAGACCGGCTGGCGGGGCAGCAACTGAGACTTGAGGTATATCCGCTCAATGCGGGATACAAGGTTTACTTCGACCGGAAACCATCGCCCGAAGATTTGGGCAGGGCTGATATAACCGGCATCCGGACCATTCCCGAATACGAAAAGACCCTGATTCTCTCAAACTCACAATAAATTTATTACCACTCGTACGAAATGTCGTGTATATATAAAAAAACAGCAATAAGACGGCCTCCAATGAATTTACGGAACCGGGGGATCTTCGAACGGAGGTCTTCCGTAATTCTGCAGCTTGTTACTCTGCTTCTTCTGCTGGCGCCCTTGTCAAAACTGTATGGCCAAAACCATTCGAAGCGAAAGAGCAGGGAAAAAATCCTGGTTGTGGATAACAACGGAACCATGCACTGGAAAGGAACGAAGCAGGTCCCCGCTTTCTTCGGGGCAAACTACACGCTCCCTTTTGCCTTCGATTTTCGTATGATGAAAAAGATGGGGATTGACCCGAAGAAGGAGATCGACAAAGACGTTTACCATATGGCACGCATGGGCCTGGATGCCTTCCGCCTGCACATCTGGGATACGGAGGTCAGCGACAGCCTGGGGCATCTGCTCGACAACGAACACCTTGATTTGCTGGACTACCTGCTGTTCAAATTGAAAGAGCGCGGCATAAAGGCCATTTTAACCCCCATCAATTTTTATAACAACGGCTATCCGCAGAGGCCCACCAAAACGCCGGGATTTGCCAATTACATCTCCAAGGGCGAAGCCCCGCAGAACCGGAAATTCTGGCCGGTCATTGAACGATACTTAAGGGCGTTTGTCACTCATGTGAACCCTTATACGGGCCTGTCTTATAAAGACGATCCGGATATCATCGCGGTGGAACTGGTCAACGAGCCGGCTCACGGAGGAGATCCCGCAAAAACCACGGAATATGTCGATTCTCTGGCGGCAGCGGTACGATCTGTCGGTTGGAATAAGCCCGTTTTCTACAATCTTTCCCAGGCAGGCACAAAGCAGGCGCTGGCTATCGCCGATGCAAATATAGACGGAGCCAGTTTTCAATGGTATCCCGCCGGGCTCGTCCGCGGCAGCGCCCTGAAAGGCAATTACCTTCCTTATGTCGACCGGTACCCGATTCCTTATCGAAACAACAAGCGGTTCCGGCAGCTTGCCAAAATGGTTTACGAGTTCAGTTCTGCGGATGATCCCGGTTCGTATATCTATCCTGCCATGGCGCGAAGCTTCCGAAAGGCAGGGTTCCAGTTTGCGACGCAGTTCACCTATACGCCTCTGGCTATCGCCCCTTATAACACCGATTACCAGACGCACTACCTCAACCTGGCGTATACGCCGTCGAAAGCCGTCAGTATGTTGATCGCTTCAAAAGCATTTCATCAAATTCCGATGTACAAGAATTTCGGTTCCTATCCCGCGGATACGCTTTTTGGGGATTTCCTGGTGAGCCACAGCCGGAACCTGAGTGAGATGAATGCGGATACCGCCTTTTATTATTCGAACGATACCCGGACGCAACCAAAAAAACCTGCCGAATTGAAACATATCGCCGGGGTTGGTTCCTCTCCGGTTGTAAAGTATGATGGATGGGGAGTCTATTTTCTAGATAAACTTGGGAACGGAATCTGGAGGCTTGAAGTGATGCCCGACGCAATTCCGGTACGTGATCCGTTCGAACGGGCTTCCCCCAATAAAACGGTGACATACATTGAGTGGACCCCTCATAAGATGACGATCCATCTCCCCAACCTGGGAGGCTCCTTTCACATTAATGGAATAAATGAAGGAAATACGTTTGAGGAAAATGCCGGAAACGGATCGTTTACGATCACCCCGGGAACGTATCTGTTGGTCAAAAAGGGAAAAACAAACAACAGATGGAAACCCGATTCCCGAATGGGAAATATCCGGATAGGTGAATTTGTGGCGCCGGCGGCTACTGCGGGGAAGCCGGTCGTCAGACATGTTCCCTGCAAATCAGTCACGGCCGGAAAGCCGGTCAGGGTTGAGGCCACTGTAGCAGGACTGCAGCCGGACGAAAAAGTTTCACTGCTGGTTAATGCCGGGTTCCGGTCCCGTCCCATCCTCATGAAGCGGGAAGATACTTACCACTACGTCGCGGAGATTCCGGCGGCCATGGTTCGTCCGGGGGTTATGAGTTATAGGATAGTGGTTGGCGGGGGACAGGATGCTATAACTTTTCCCGGAGCTCACCCCGGCTCGCCGATGGATTGGGATTACTACTATAAGGATGCCTGGAGCACGAAGGTTTTTGATGCATCGGCCCCTGTTTTGCTTTTTCGTGCCGGAGACGACCATCAGAAGATCGACCGTTCTTTTTCCCCATGGCGTAATCGTGGGGTCCGTATGCAAACAATTTCAACAGACGATGCAGGCCAGATGGCCATCAGGGTAACAGCCGATCATTCCATTCCATACTCGCAGGCTCCCGGGTGGCAAATCTACGTGGCGGACCGGCTATCCGGCAGGATTTCCGACGTAACATCCGGTAGCCGTCTGGTAATAAGGGCAAAGTCAAATCATCCTCAAGATACGCGGCTAAATGTGATTCTGGTAGAAAAGAACGGGACATCCTTCGGAGCGACGGTTAAGCTGAGTCGTGGGTTAGAAAACCTCAGCCTTCCATTATCTGCATTTCGGCCCGATTCGATGATGCTGCTTCCGAGACCTTTTCCCGGATTCCTGCCCCTCTGGTTCAAGGCAGACAGCCGGCAGCCTCCCGATCTCCGGGACCTGCAGGCTGTACAATTCGTGATGAGATCAGCCTCCGATTCTGCGGCCAGAGACACCTGCGATTTCGAGATCGAATCAGCCTGGCTGGATAATTCAGGGAGCAGTACCGATGAATGATGGTATCAAACAATTTACAGGAGCCAGTTCGCCTTTTCCCTCCCTTGAGGAAGGGGGAAAAATACATCCCCTCAAGGGGACACAGGGGTGTTCGATGAGCATCCGCAGTGAGCAACGCGGGGATGGGAGAATTGCCGTGCCTTTTGCGTATTGCCAAATTTGAATGCTCGGCAACACCCGCCTGCACCTCCCTCAAGGGAGGGAAGAGGCGATGTTGCTGGTTGAAATTATGTATAAGCTATTAATGATATGTGTTTTCATTTAATCATTTAAAAATCACTATGGTATCGATGCGAGTTGGTTTAAAGACAGGCTTGTTAATTACACTCTTTGCGGTGCAGCCGTTCCTGAGCGGCCTTAAAGCGCAGCCGATAGATTCCCTGTCTACGGTGCACATAAACTTTGCCGTGGGGGCGGATCTGTCGTTTCTGAAAATGGCGGAGGATCACGGAACGGTATTCAAAGACAGCGGGAAGGTTAAACCCGGACTCGAGATATTCAAAGATCACGGCTATAACTGGGTCCGGCTGCGCTTGTTCAACAATCCGACCCGTCTGCCTAACAATCTTTCATATACAATAGCCCTGGCCCAGGCGGCAAAAAAGTATGGATTCCGGTTCCTGCTCGATTATCACTACGCCGACAGCTGGGCCGATCCTCAAAAACAACCCACGCCAAAAGCATGGAAGGGGTTGAGTCCCGCTGTTCTTATCGATTCGGTTTACACATATACCCGAAACACGATCACCGCTTTCCGGAAAGCCGGTGTGATGCCCGACATGGTGCAGATCGGCAACGAAGTGCGAAACGGAATGCTCTGGCCGGCGGGAAAGCTTCCCGAACACTGGAACACCTTTGCCAAACTCATCCAGGCCGGAATCAACGGGGTTGACGCCGGCAGGGGCATGTCGCCGAGGCCATTGATCATGATCCATTTTGACCAGGGAGGCAACTGGAGCAAAACCAAAGCCTTCTATGATAAGCTGAACAGTTACGGCATCCGGTACGACGTGATCGGGCTATCCTATTATCCCTGGTGGCACGGAAGCCTGCTGGATCTCCGGGAAAATCTGCTGCACATCGTGCAATCTTATGACAAAGATGTTATCGTGGTTGAAACGGCTTATAATCACCGGCCCGCTGAGTACATCAATAAGCCGGCGCCTTTTCCAGAGACCCCCGAAGGACAGAAAGAATATATGGAGTCGCTGATCAATACGGTACTGGGGGTTTCCAGTACAAAAGTCAAAGGAATTTTCTGGTGGGAACCCGCCGTACCCAATCACCGAAGCTCCCGCGGCTATTTCGACAAAAACGGCAATGCCTTACCGGTTATTGATGTATTCGATAAGTATACGAGGCATTGACTTGAGTTTTTGAATACTCCCCGCGCCCTCCAACTGTCATTGCGAGGAACGCAGCGGAGCAAGTGACGCGGCAATCTCACGGAAACGTGCACCGATGGTAATCCATGGCACCCCCGGTGCCTGTTGAAAGGAGATCGCCACGTCGCCCATTCGGGCTCCTCGCGATGACAGTCGGCAGAGGGCAGCGGTGGGGATTCTTGTAATCATCATTTAATTCGGATTCGAAACCATAAAATTATGAAACGAACAACAGGGTTATTGGCCATCTTATTTCTTGGGATTTCCATCCTTACGAATTCCGCTATAGCACAGTCCCGGCAGCGGTTGTCCATGGATCTTGGCTGGAAATTCAAGCTGGGTGATTTTCCGGATGCCAAAAAAGCGGGTTATAACGACCACAACTGGCGTACACTGAATTTGCCGCACGACTGGGGCATTGAGGGAACATTCAAAAAAGATGCTCCCGGCGGGGGAAGCGCAGGATACCTCCCGTCCGGGATCGGCTGGTATCGCAAGCACTTCACGGTGCCGGAAAGACTGCTGAACCGGGAGGTCAAAATTCTGTTCGACGGTGTTTACATGAATAGCGATGTGTGGATTAACGGGCATCACCTTGGAAATCATCCCTATGGTTATACTCCTTTTTATTACAACCTCACCCCATTTCTGAAGAAGGGGGAAAACGTCATTGCAGTACGCGTGGATAATTCGAGGCAGCCTAATACCCGCTGGTATTCCGGATCGGGCATCTACCGGAATGTCTGGATGATCACCACGGATTCCCTGCACATTGCTCACTATGGCGTCTATGTGACCACGCCCGTTGCAACTGCCGATTCAGGAGTCGTCAGGATACAAACCACCATCTCAAACGATTTAGCCGGAGCACAAAAGGGCACCCTGACCAGCGTGCTGCTTGATGCAAATAATAAGGTGGTCGCCCGGGCTTCAAAAGATTTTCTGGTGAATGGAGGTAAAACGACCAAAATAGCCGTACAAGTTCCTGTTGATAAGCCTCATTTATGGTCGCTGCAAACTCCCTACCTTTACACGCTCCGGTCGACGATTGTCCGGAACGGCGAAAAGGTGGATGAAATGGTTACGCCCTTCGGTATCCGGCGGATCAGGTACGATACCAACAGGGGATTTTTCCTGAATGGGAAACATATCAAGATGAAAGGCGTCTGTCTCCACCAGGGAGGAGGCGTGGTCGGAGCAGCCGTTCCGGCAGGCGTATGGGAACGCCGTTTAAAAGAACTGAAGGAAATGGGGGTGAACGCTGTCCGAACCGCGCATAATCCGCCTGCACCCGAATTTCTCGATTTGTGCGACCGGCTGGGACTGCTGGTTATGGATGAAGCTTTCGACACCTGGACCGTCGGAAAACGGAAATACGGTTATCAGAAATATTTCGATGAATGGGGAACCAGGGATCTGGCTGCCATGATCCTGCGCGACCGGAATCATCCTTCGATCGTATTATGGAGCGTGGGCAATGAGATCCCCGAACAATCGATGAACAAAGGAGCAGCAATCGCCCGTAAATTGGTGGATATCTGCCACAGGCTCGATCCTACGCGACCGGTAACGAGTGCATGTGACAAGATAGCTGACGACAGCAATCCCACTAAGCCGGCATTCATGAAACAATTGGATATTGTCGGATACAACTATGCCGATCGCTGGCACAAACGCCGGGAATTGTTTTATGCACCCGACAAGATCGCATTCCCCAACCGGAAGATGATCGGAACAGAGGCGGTCAGTATCCATGGAATTCGCGGGTATTATTCACTGGGCAGAGATCCTAATGAAGTTCACCCCAATTACAACTTCAATATGATCCGTTCGGAACAACTCTGGAAATTTATCGATACGCACGATTATGTGATCGGCTATTTTATCTGGACCGGCATCGACTATCTGGGGGAATCGTTCTGGCCGAATGTCAATGCCTCCAGCGGAGCACTCGATCTGTGCGGCTTCAAAAAGGACGCTTTCTACTTTTACCAGAGCCTGTGGACCGACAAGCCCGTGCTGCATCTTTTCCCCCACTGGAACTGGTCCCGAAGGCTTTCGGGAGAGGGGCAGATCATTCCTGTTCTGGCGTATACCAATTGTGATACGGTCTCTCTCTATCTAAACGGCAAATTTTATGGCGAAAAAAGGATTTCGTTTCCGCGTCAGGGAACTTCGGGTGGATGGAACCATTATGACAGGCCCCGCGTCCTGCCGACTACAGGCGATTTACACCTGGAATGGGATGTCCCCTACGAACCGGGAGTATTAAAAGCCGTCGGGAAGAAAGACGGGAAAACGATCATAGAAGAAGTGCGCACTACCGGGGCACCTGCGGCCATACGTTTATCGGTCGACAAGAGCCGGATCGTCGCAAACGGCAGGGATGTAACTCACATAAAAGTGGAAATCGTCGATAAAGCCGGAAATGTCGTACCCACGGCCGATAACCTGATAACATTCGACCTGAAAGGACCGGCCCGGATTATCGGTGTTGGAAACGGCAATCCGCGTGATCATGAATCCCACAAGGCCTCCCGGCAAAAAGCCTTCAACGGATTATGCCTGGCCATCCTGCAATCGACCCGATCCATCGACAGGCCGGGGACTATCCATATTCAGGCTCATTCTGAGGGGCTCAAAGGTGCGGTCGCCGTCGTTCATACCACTCCGGATCCTGACAAGGCCTATTACTGGGAGGATGTTTATGGGACGGATGATTAGTAATGGCATTTATTCGCTTATTTTGATTGATTGAATATGTCATCCGGCGATACCATTTCCTCTCTGCATGGTATATAGACTTCCTGCACAAAAAAAAGCCGTCGTACTGATCAG
>CAZNHE010000098.1:0-10648 GCA_964572735.1 uncultured Chitinophagales bacterium
ATTGCATGGAAAGGCAGAAGAAAAGCATCTCTATCCCGGCAGAAGGAACAGGGTTTTCTGAAACGGAAAGTCCGGCTGTCGCCAGAAAGCGGCGGGGGAAGCTGCAAATAATCGGGCCATACCGGAAGAACTCATAATGATTACAGAAATGAAACACCGGCAATTATGCTGCTTCCGATGCCTTTGAGCAACGGAAGATTGTGTTATTTGCTAATATTAGATACATTTAATCCTAACGCATCATAGAATTGCAGGAACTTATGAAGAGTAAAGATAACATAAATGATGTAGTTGATCTTGCCAACAACGATAACACAACCCATATGAGAATCCTGATTGTTGAAGATGAAGCATCAATTCGTAGTGTGCTCAGAACATATTTGAAGAATCATGAGTTTGAAGTCGTTGATTCCGGATTAGGGAATGAAGGGCTGAAGCTTGCTATGGAAGATCACTTCGATTGTATCCTTATGGATATAGATCTGCCCGACATCAGCGGACTCGAGATCCTCAAAAACCTGAGGGAGAATAAGATCGATACTCCCCTCATCTTTCTGACCGGCACGAAGAAGGTGGACGTCAAGGTCGAAGGGTTTGAGCACGGAGCGGACGATTACGTGACCAAGCCGTTTGATTTTAAAGAACTGGTCGCGCGGATCAAAACGATTTGCCGACGAAAGAAACAGGTGGAAGAGGCTGAACGCAAGGAGGTGCTTACCTGCGGCGCATTGACACTCGACCTGCTGAACCGGGAGTTCAGGATCAAGGATAAGCTGATCTTCCTTACTAATAATGAGTTCAACCTGCTTGCCTATTTCCTGAAACACAAAAACAAGGTGGTTTCAAGACAGGAACTCTCCGAGAACGTATGGCATATCTATTTCGATACCCAAACCAACTTCGTGAATGTTTATATCAGCTACCTGCGCAAGAAAATGCGTGCAGAACTCGATGATGATATGATCAAAACAATCCGGGGAGAAGGGTTTCGTATGGATTGTCCGGATTGATCCGTGCCGGCCATTCCCATACCTTTTATGGAAACCCGGGAAAGGCAATGTAAAGAGGCGCTTGGAATTGGAGCAATGGCGAAGGGTAATAAGAATGCCGCCGTACGGGATGGATATGGAGACACTGTGGACTCACAATTCTTTTATCCCTCTGGCCCTTTTGGGGGCGTCATTTTAACGGTATCCCGGGCGACTCACTTCGGTATTAGCTGATGGTTACATCCTCCCCAGGGCTTCCGGAGTTGTTTGTCGGGAGGCTTCGGCTGATTTTTCCGGGAGAGATTTATCCGGACGTAGAAGAGACTTTTCATCATCCCAAAAGAACCACTTTCCGACTAAACCGTCTGAAAGGAGGCGATCTGGAAAGTATACGCCGGCTCCGGGAAGCAGGTATTACAGTGTATCCGCTTGACGGGATGCAGGGGGTATGGTCGGTTTTGCCGGAAGACAGAAGGGCGCTGCTGAATTCAGAGCCGGCAGCGAACGGAAGACTTTATGTGCAAAATGCATCCAGCATGATACCTCCTGTGATATTGGATCCACAGCCGTACGAACAAATTCTCGATCTGACGGCTGCTCCGGGAAGCAAGACTCTTCAAATAGCGGAGATGATGGAAAACAGAGGCCGTCTGGCGGCCGTCGAGAAAGTCCGCAAGCGATTCTATAAACTCAAAGAAAACCTCTCACATAATGGGGCTTCCGTAGCCGAACCTGTTCTGGCGAACGGAGAGAATTGCTGGAGATACTATCCCGGGATTTTCGATCGCGTGCTGCTGGATGCCCCCTGTTCGACAGAAGGCCGCTTCCTTGCAAGCGATCCCGACACTTACCGGTTCTGGTCGATGAGAAAGATCAAAGAGATGGTGCGGAAGCAAAACCGGTTATTATTCTCCGCCGTTCAGTGCCTCAAACCCGGCGGCACGATCGTCTATTCGACCTGCACCTTCGCCCCGGAAGAGAACGAGGGCGTGATAGATCGTATCCTGCAGCGATTTCAGGGAACCTTACAACTGGAAGAAATGGAACTTCCGGGCAACATTCGCTGGCTGCCCGGCATGAAAGGCTGGAAGCACAAACAATTCGATGCCTCGCTCAATAAAGCACGCCGCATCATTCCCGACGCCATCCATGAAGGCTTCTTCATATGCAAAATCAGAAAAACAGGAAACTAATAGCTGACAGCCGGTAATCAGCTGCCGTCGCGGGCGGCAACCAGCGGTTAACCATTGTCCATCTTTAGTAACCCCGGCGTCTCCTGTGGCGATTTGATCTCCGGGACCTGGTATCGGTAATTCACCGTGTCATTTTTCTGAATCCACCGGAGGAGGTGATTCCAATAATACAGGTTTATCCTGCTGACCATCTTTGGGTGCGAAAGGAAATGGATGTAATCATGCTCCCGGATGTATTGTTTATATGCCCCGTAAGTGCCCTGGGTCAGATTTTCAATGCCCAGATATTGGGCAGCGCACGCCTCGGAACATTCCCGTTCTATTTCTATGTTTCCCGCTTCCACACCTTCCCCGTCGCCCATACTTCGGTAACCCAGTTTCCAGTTCACCTTACGCCAGAAACGATCGAGGGAATCGCGCAGGGATGATGGCGGAAGAATGCTTACCGGGTGTTCAATAAAATTGCCGTCCTTCACAGGGATGGTAACCTCCTGGTCATATGCATACCACTGGTTTCCCGAGATCGTGCTGTAGTCGTAATCCTGGGCAAGGGTATGTGCAACAGACCGGCTGATGGCACTGAAATCGTATCGGATATGATGTTTTTGAAATAGCCGGTGGAAATCTGCAAAGGGCATGAGCGACCATCCGCCCGCCCGGAAACCGTCAATCGGATGAGAGATGCCCGCTTCTTTCTGGATCTCTTCCAGGATGCGAATAGAGCCGGCGAAAATGTTCATCCTTTCCTCTTCCGGAAGATTATGAAACCGGTAATTGCGGTAATCGGTAAGCGACCATTCGTTTTTGTCGGGATCATACCCTGCATCCATCCAGTGGGGATGAAGATGGGGGAGGAGAAGATGCCCCTTTTTCAGGATATCAATAAGCTGTAGCCGGATGGTCTGATAATCCCTGTGGACCCGGGGATAGATGCCTGCCTTCTCTTCAAGCTGAAGGAGATAAGTCGTATCAATAAAGAAAATGGCCGGTTTTGCACCATGTATATCGAAAGAGCGGAGCAGCTTTTCGGTAGGCTGAATCAGGCAGCATTCTACCTTTCCGCTCCTTCTTCCTAAAAACAATTCATAGTCAAACGTGATTAGTATCCGTTTACCCATTTCGTTCCCTGTTCTTATAGTCAATCCCACTTCCGGTCTCTGAGAACGCCTCCTGATGGTTTTACTGAAGGTCGGAAAAGGTGTTACACAACGTCTTCCTGAATGCCAAAGCCCTCAATTAGCCATAACTCAAAACGTTCAGGCTCTGTTTGCGGTTATAACAACATTCCATCAAACAGAGTTTCGGCAGAAAAACACTAAACTAAAGGATCTGCTATGTCGGATTTAAATGATAATCAGAATATTCCGGTGCTGAACCCGAATGTTACGACATTTATTCTTGAGGAGGAAAAAAACTTTCCAAATAATCAGCGGCTGCCGGTTATTCTTTACAAAGGCGTTATTCCCGGGGACCGGAATGATGCGGCAGAGCTGTTTGAGTCGCTTATCCGACGGAATCGCTGGTCAGGGGTGTGGCGGAACGGTATTTTCCCCTACCACCACTACCACAGCAAAGCCCATGAGATACTGGCTGTTTACTCGGGGACGGCGGCAGTACAGCTGGGCGGAGATCACGGACGAAAAGTGGACCTGGAAACCGGGGATGTGATAGTTCTTCCTGCAGGAACGACTCATAAACGGTTATCATCTTCCGGTGATTTCAGGGTGATCGGTGCTTATCCGGAAGGGCAGGAATCTTATGATATGAATTATGGAAAGGAGGGAGAGCGCCCGGAGACGGACCGAAACATTGAACAGGTTCCATTGCCGCAAGCCGATCCGCTTTTTGGGGAAGAGGGACCTTTAATGAAGGAATGGAGTATGTAACCTGAATTTTCTTAGAAGATGTGGTACGTGCGCAGCCTTCTTATGTGTTCATTGTGGCAAGAAGGAGGAAACCGCAAAGGCATTACAAGCCGGCGCCTTAGCAGACGGTTCCGTCGTCGTCGATAAGGCAGGCATCCGATTTAAACTTATCCCACTGCTTCATCACTCCCTGTAACTCCCTGAGGCGGATTTTCAGGTTTTCTTCTCCACTGACAGCTTCTCCGTTATCGATCAGCACCGGCAGCGAATGGTTTCCCAGATCATCCGGCAGTTCATTCTTATTGGCTACAGCCACGGTTTCATGGGCAATCACCATATTCTGCAATGCTTCCTCTACCTGATCGGCAAGCTCACTGTCTTTTGTACGAAATAGGCGAATCATAAAGGGCTCCGTATTTGTCAGGTTGCTTTTTACCAAAATAACGAATGAAAACACGATATGGTTTGGCGACCCGGGAATTACCTTTGCCGGTTGTCCGGGGGTTCTTACACATTAAAGCGGAAGAGCATGATATCCCCATCCTGAACGATATATTCCTTACCTTCGGAACGCATCTTCCCGGCATCGCGGGCAGCTTCTTCAGAACCTAAAGCCACAAAATCCTCGTATTTAATGGTTTCGGCACGGATGAACCCCCGTTCAAAATCGGTGTGAATCACCCCTGCCGCCTGGGGAGCCTTTGTTCCGGCCGTGATCGTCCAGGCGCGCACTTCTTTTGGGCCGGCTGTGAAATAGGTGATCAGTCCCAATTCGCGGAAGGCAGCACGGATCAGGCGATGGAGCCCCGGCCGGTCAAGACCCATATCCTGGAGGAAAAGCGTGCGTTCATCTTCATCCAGCTCGGCAATCTCCGCCTCGATTTTGGCACAAACCACGACCACCTCGCTTCCTTCTTTCCCGGCATATTCACGTACGCTATCCACATACGGGTTTCCTTCCCCGGCCGGCAGATCATGCTCATCGACATTGCAGACATAAAGTACGGGCTTGGCAGTCAGGAGGAAGAGATCACGCAGGATTTCCCGCTCTTCCCCGGTTATTTCAAAAGCACGGGCAGGTTTCCCCTGTTCCATGAATCCGTGCAGCTTTGTAACCAGATCCAGCCGTGACTTTATAGTTTTGTCGCCGCTTTTTACCTCTTTTTGCAGCCGGTCGCGACGTTTTTCCAGCGTTTCCAGATCCTTGATGATCAATTCATCCTGAATGATGGTAATATCGCGAAGCGGATCGACAGAGCCTTCCACATGGACCACCTCGTCATCTTCAAAGCAGCGTACCACATGGACGACAGTATCTACTTCGCGAATATGCGACAGAAATGCATTGCCCTTTCCTTTTCCTTCCGAAGCCCCTTTCACCAGTCCGGCAATATCCACAAACTCAATAACGGCAGGTGTACATTTCGCCGGGTTCACCAGTTCAACCAGCTTATCCAGCCGTTCATCGGGGACGGGGACAATCCCGATATTCGGATCGATCGTACAAAAGGGGAAGTTGGCCGCTTCCGCACCGGCGTTGCTCAGGGCGTTAAAAAGTGTGGATTTCCCTACGTTGGGCAAACCGACAATACCGCATCTCAAACTCATGGATCTGTTACTTGTTTTCTAAAGATTCCTGTTGTATGAAAGTGACTTCGGGGAGCAGCACAGCAGTGAGTTTCCCCAGGCCGCGCCGCTGGCTGAAGACGCATCCGGTATCAATGCCGATCATGTTCCGCCCGATAATCGGTTCGGGGCGCGGGGTGTGTCCAAAGACAACCGTCTTTTCCCAACGATTGACATTTCTGTACAGGTGATCCCGCTCCCAGATAAAGCGCTCCATCTGTTCCGGATCCACGATACTGTCGGCGATGGTCATATCCGGATCAAGCCCTGCATGAACGAAGAAGTAATCGGGGGTGTCATAAAAAAGCTGGGTTTTCTGATAAAAAGACAAATGCTCTTCCGGGATGAATGCCTCGCCGGCTTCATCGAGATATGAATGGATGGTTGCGCCTCCGCCATTTCTTTCCCAGTTGGCATAATCATTGTGAAACAGCGCCTGGAGCATCATAAACTCGTGGTTGCCCTGTAACATAATGCACTGGTATTCGCTGGAAAAGCGGATCAGCTGATCAACCACGTCCTTCGAATCAGGGCCGCGATCGATGTAATCGCCGACAAAGACGTAAATCCGGTCGCGATAGATCTCCAGATGTTTGAGCAGAGCTTTGAGTGTACGGGAACAACCGTGAATATCACCTATGGCAACATATTTCGTGGTATCCGACAATGACGTGACAATCAGGATTTGGATGAATGTTTATTAAAGGAATGTTCAACAAGGCCCCGGCCGATCTTATGGACCCGGTTGTCCTCATTCAACTTATGAAGTGCCGAGTCGAGTATTCCGTTCACAAACTTTCCGGACTTTTCGGTGGAATATTTCTTGGCGATTTCGATGGCCTCATTGATCGTCACTTTGGTGGGAATATCCTCAAACTCCAGTATTTCGCAGATCGCCATCCTCAGCACCAGTTTGTCAACGATTGCCAGCCGGGCTATCTCCCAGTGTACCAGATGAGGCTTGATCTCCTGATCGAGTCCCGTTGTCTGCTCCACTGTCCTTTTGAATAAACGGCCGGCAAACTTCTGAGCTTCGGCAAGACTGATGATTTCCTCTCCGCCTGATTCCTTAAGTTCCCCGAATATCTCATTGACCGTCGGTTTGAGCGTATATTGAATGACTTCCTGGATATCTTCGTTCCCGACTTCCCTGGCGTAAAGCGATTTCAGGACGGCTTCCCTCAGCAATCGTCTGATCTTCATTCCGATTAATTTTGGTTCTTCAAAAGCCCGTTAAGATAAGAAAGTTATTTGCGAAATGTGAGCCTCTCTGTATGGTGTACCGGCTTTTGATAACGGGGTTGGCTTTGAAGATATTTCGGGATGATTTTTTAAGAGTCGTCACAGACTTTTAAAGTACGTGGCAACTGAGGGCATCTTCCCGGCGGAGAAACTCTCCGCCCTACAGATCGGCTGTATGGAAATAATAAATACAAGATGGTGGAACGTGCCTTTAAAGCAGGAATTCGATATTGGAGTACAACAAACAGGGAAGAAGCCGGAGGTCAAAATGACAAAGGAAATAGCAGAAATCATCGAACAGCAGAAAAAAGCCTGGGAAAGAGTAAGTAATCTTCCGCCCGAACAGAAGAAAAGAAACTTGCCGCATTTGATAGACGTATGCAGGCTGAAGCTGAAGCCGGTCCTCATAATCAGCAACATTAAAATTTCTTCCCCCTCTAATGTGGCTATAAACATATTTCCCTGTTTTGGGAAGTGCGGTATTTTAGGAATGGTCGATCATCATTCCTTTTTTTATGGCTGTCTGTATCGACAACGCTCCCCAAACCGTCTTTGCAACCACCGGTGCCTGTGGAGACGGGATCCTACTCATTCCGCCGGCGCGGAAAGAATCAGGATGACATGTAAGCGCCTGTTTTATCAATAATATAGCAGGTTGTAATGACATGCATCAGCTTAATCCTCTTCCCCCAAATTTCTTTACCGGTTGCCTGCAACAACAGGTAACGGTATTATTACCGTCAGATTCATCCCCAGGGCTGGTCAGTTATGGCATTTATGAATGGAAATCGGCTAAATCCTCAAAAAGCACTCAACAAGGCCTTTCTCAAGGTCAGAGTGAGCCGTGCGGAGATTGAGAAATTTAAAGCCAATGCCATTGATCTGCTCGACAGGATTGATGAACGGGAATCCGAAGAGTTTCATAAAAACCTTGTCTCCGGTTTTCTGAAAAATACCTGGTACGACCCCGGCTGCTTCATCAACACAAAAGGACGCACCGACCTGGTGATCCATAACGGGGAACACGCCGAAAGTGCGGTCGGAGTGATTATTGAGACAAAGCGCCCGGGCAACACGGCGGAAATGTGCCGACCCGATCATTTAAATACCAAAGCGTTACAGGAACTCCTCCTGTATTTTCTTCGTGAACGCATCACGCACAAAAATGATGAAATAAGGCATCTCATCATCACCAATATTTATGAATGGTTCATTTTTGATGCACGCCTGTTCGACCGTTTGTTTGCTCAGGATAAATCACTGGTTAACAAATTCGAGGATTTTGAGGCGGGGAGACTTTCGGGTACCGACACGACTCACTTTTACCGCGGGATTGCCGCTCCGGCTATTGAGGAGGCAGGGGATAAACTGGAATTTACCTGGTTCGACCTGCGTGGGTACGAGCACGCGCTCCGCAATGAAAACAAGCGGGATGATACCCGGCTCATCGCCCTTTACAAGCTGCTTTCTCCCGAACATTTGCTCAAACTTCCGTTTGCCAACGACAGCAACAGCCTTAACAGGCAGTTTTATACCGAACTCCTGCATATAATTGGGCTGACCGAGACTCAGAAAGGAGGCAAAAAGGTTATTGAAAGAAATAAGGAGGGGAAACGCTGCAGCGGGTCACTCATCGAAAATACCATCATTCAGCTTGAAAGTCTTGACAAGGTCAGTCGCCTGAGTGATGCGGGCCGTTACGGGGCAACCCATCAGGAACGATTGTTCAACGTTGCTCTCGAACTGGTGATCACCTGGATGAACCGGATTTTATTCCTCAAATTGCTTGAGGCACAGCTTATCGCGTGGCATAAGGATAAAGACACGTATTCGTTTGTGAACAGCCGCCGCATCCGGGATTTTGACAGCCTGAACGGCCTTTTCTTCCAGGTGCTGGCCCGCAGACCGAAAGAACGGAATGAGGATGTCCGCCGGGTTTTTGCCCATATTCCTTATCTGAACAGTTCTCTTTTTGATCCGACGGATATGGAGCACCAGGGCCTGTTTATCAGCCAGTTGCAGGATGATAAAACCCTCCCGGTCTATGCATCCACCGTGCTGAAGGATGCCCGCGGGAGAAGGCGTACGGGTGAACTTGCCTCCCTCCGGTACCTGTTCGAGTTTCTTGACGCTTATGATTTTTCCAGCGAAGGCCCGGGGGATATCCGGGAAGACCATAAATCGCTTATCAATGCTTCTGTCTTAGGTCTCATCTTCGAGAAGATCAATGGTTACCGGGACGGTTCGTTCTTCACGCCCGGCTTTGTAACCATGTATATGTGCCGCGAAACCATCCGCCGTGCCGTGATCGGGAAGTTTAATGAGGCCGGTTCCCGTAAAACCGGTGGAAACCTCCCCCGGTTTCAGTCTCTTGATGATATTTACGAAGCAATTGGAGACGACAGGTTATTCACCAGGCAGGAAGCTAATACGATCATAAACTCGCTGAAAATTTGTGATCCTGCCGTCGGCTCAGGACATTTCCTCGTTTCTGCGCTGAACGAGATCATCGCCGTCAAGAATGAGCTCAAAATTCTGCTCGACCGCAACGGGAGAACGCTGCGGGATTATCATGTGGAGGTGGAAAATGATGAACTGATTATTACCGATAACGACGGTATCCTTTTTGAATATCATCCCAACCATCCGGAAAGCCGGCGGGTGCAGGAAGCCATTTTCAATGAAAAGCAAACCATCATCGAAAACTGCCTGTTCGGGGTGGATATCAACCTTAATTCAGTCAACATATGCCGCCTGCGTTTGTGGATCGAACTGCTCAAACATGCTTATTATCGTGAGAAAGAAGACGTGCCGGATCATCCGAAAA
Source organism: uncultured Chitinophagales bacterium (assembly GCA_964572735.1). Taxonomy (GTDB): domain Bacteria; phylum Bacteroidota; class Rhodothermia; order Balneolales; family DATFMH01; genus DATFNI01. The sequence continues at coordinate 9,743 of CAZNHE010000098.1, forward strand.
GCAGCAGTCCGGTTTGTTATATCGATGAAGAAGCGGATTTCAGCGAGGACTTTCTGGCTTCCCGGGCCGTTGAAACCGGTGCAGAACGCCAACTGGAAACGCTGCCCAATATCGACATTAATATCAAATGCGGAAACTCGCTGATCTCCCGGTTTGCCCTGGACGCGGACATCGGGCAGGCCCTGAAAAAAAGTAAATGGACCGTTGAGAGCTATCGTCTTGCCGTGGACTCGTATCGGAATGCCGCTAATAAAGAGCAGAAGCGGGAGATGCAGCGTCTGATCAACGATATCAAGAATGATTTTCGCAGCGAGATCAGCAGCAACGATCCCAGGGTAAAACGATTGAATAAATTGAGCGGGGAATTGTACAACCTGCTTATGCAGCGGCAGATGTTCGAACCCAGCAACAAAGAACTCAAAGCAAGAGAGAAGAAGCGGGAAAAGCTGGAAACCGGTATAACAAAACTCAAACAGGAAATCGAGGAGATCAAAAGCAATAAGATTTACGAAAATGCTTTCGAATGGCGTTTCGAATTCCCGGAGGTGCTAAATGACGCGGGCGATTTTACAGGATTCGATGTAGTGCTCGGAAATCCTCCTTACGTACGGCAGGAAACGTTCGGAGAATGGAAGCCCTGGCTTTCGAAACATTATGCGGTTTACCAGGGAACCGCTGATTTGTATAGTTATTTCATTGAGCTGGGTGCCCGCCTGCTGCATGAAAACGGACATTTTCAGTTTATCGTGGCCAACAAATGGATGCGCGCCAACTACGGGAAGCCGCTTCGCAAATGGCTGCGAGAGACGGTTTCACTGGATGCCGTTTATGATTTCGGCGATCTGCCCGTTTTCGAGGAAGCCACAACCTATCCCTGCCTGCTGCAATTCCAAAAACGAAAACCGG
>CAZNHE010000099.1:0-10503 GCA_964572735.1 uncultured Chitinophagales bacterium
CTTTTCTTTGCGATCATCGTGGTTTATTCTACTATGATTCATAAACCTTTATATGCAAAATAATTGAATTTTACGTATCCATTTCCAAATGAAAATAAGCCGGTTCTCAGACTTAGAAAACCGTCGAACGCGTTGTGGTTAAAGCCGGAAACTTCCAGACTTTTGTCTAATCTATGCCAATTTTTCCCATCAGTGCTATAATACATAAACACTTCATTCTTATCATTAACGAGTTTTAAATAAGCATGAGCACCAAAATCATTTTTCGCCATACGCATCTTGTCACCATGGGAAAACACATAGACATAACTGCTATCCATTCCAACACCGGCATTTGCTTTTTCATTGTAGAATAACGTAATGCCGCCTGTAGCTCCGCCGGATACGCTCAGTTCAACTTCCAGAGAATAAGAATGATTCACAGGAATGCATAGCAATGGTGAGGACTCGGCCAATGATTGGGATTTGGCTTTTAGATACAAACTTCCCTCATCCAGATCAATGCGGGTTGTATCGTAATCTCTGAAGAACTGCCACTGTAACCCTAATGTATGCCCCGAAAAATTGTCAGATCGTTTCATCCCGTCACCGATGTTTTTTCCTGCGGGCTTTCTTATAAGCTGATCGGATTTGATTCCCTTTGGAACACGAAACCAGTTATCATCTGTCCATTCTATCGGTAATAATAATGTTTGTCTGCCCAGGGTGCGATAGTCATTTTCATAGCCATGGTACATGATCCACCAATTTCCATGGATATCGTCTACCAGGGTACCGTGTCCTTGTGACCACCAGGTTTCTTTACGATCCCATGTATGAACCACGGGGTTATAAGGGGAATTTACCCATGGACCTTTTGCAGATTTTGAGCGGGCGGATATTACCATATGGCTCGTTGCCGGGCCTGCTGTTCCACCTTCGGCTGAGGTCAGGTAATAATATCCGTTCCGGTATGTGGCTTTGGGACCTTCAAGGCACTTGCATTCCACCCTCATGCTGTCCGGGATTTTCCACCCATCATAAATTTTGAAGACATCACCGATGGTCGACAAGCCATCCGCGGATAAACGGACCATTTTGCCCCCGGCCATGTAGAGGTAGCGTTTCCCATTCACAACGACATGTCCCGGATCAATCCCTCCGACCTTCAAATCTATCGGATCACTCCACGGCCCTTCCGGCGATGTTGCTGTCACTACCCAGTTTGTTCCACCTGCCGGGAAATAGATGTAATAGATACCTTTATAATAGACAAAATCCGGTGCATAAACAGAGCCTACATCTTTATGCAGGGCATGACAAACCGGCTGCCAGTTGACAAGATCTTTCGAATGCCAGATTAATAACCCCGGATAGTAGATAAAGGAAGAGTTGGTCAGATAGTAGTCATCCCCTACCCTTAGAACAGACGGATCCGGGTAATCACCACCTAAAACCGGATTTTTATAATAACCATTGCCCTGATCAGCTTTGCGCAGGTTTTCTCTGGCTGCGGAAGACTGAGCCATTGCCTCATTGAAAAGCATCAATGGGAATAGAAGTATAATTGAGATTAATTTTATCATTACTGTTCTCCATGGGAGTCATTTGGACAAAATGTTCTTTTAGGAGCTTCGAAATGGATCTGACACGAAAATGCCCGCTTCAGCACCAATCCAAGCACAGGGATGTCATCCTGAGCCCCGTTCCCACCCTGAACCTCATGAGATAGTGGTCTCGGGCGAAGGATCTCGTGGAATCCGGCACCAATCCTGGCACGTGAAACAATCGGTTCCCGTAGTTGACGAGATCCTGATTTTATCCCGCAGGCGGGATAAAATCAGGATGACATCATTGTGTTTGGGGATAGTTCTATCTTTTTTAAGCTACAGGATAATCCGTACAAATGATGGATTATCCTGTATTTACTACTACATTTTATTGTTGTGAGAATCCGTATCCGTTTGTGATCAGTCCGTTAGACTGTGCAATAGTCTCAGAGGACAGCGGGAGGAGATAGATGGGAGGCTTGCTATAATCTGTATATCCCTTAAATAAGTTAACGGTATACTCGGCTTTATTCTTAACAATATTTATTGCCCAGGGTGTCTTTACATAGCCTTGTGCTTCAAGTGCCGCTGCTTCGGCACCATTGGGATCTATATAATGGAACAACCCTTTGATAGCCAGATTGAGGGTATCAGACGCTGTAAAACCCTCTGCTCCCCACAGATCACTGTTACCACGCCATCCTGGAAATCTGATTGGATATGTTGGATCCGTGGAGTCGACCTCACACTCTGTCGTAAGCATTTTACTCATCCCATAATCCGCAACACTTACCATCTTGGTCCAGATATAATTGGATATGGTCTGGCCATTAGGGAACGTATAATAACCTTTGGACTCCAGCCCATTAATCATCGCGTTTTGTCTTTGTCTCAGGTCCTTAATCGCCTGGGGCAATTTACCGGTACGGATCAGATCATAACGGCGGAATCCTTCACCGGCGAACTCGAGAGCCCGTTCCCTGATAATGGCATCTTTCAAAGACTGGCCTGACAAACCACCGACATATTCGGTAACCATTTTCGCCCGATCCTCCGGCATAAAGGCCCGGCTGCGAACCTCTGTCAGATAGGTTTTGGCATCTCCTTCATCATTCAAATCAGCATCGACTTCAGCAAGCATAAGGTAAACATCGTCCATTCTCATAATCGGCCAGTTGATGCCTGATGCCCGCTTAGCGGCAGTATACGGGTTCGACATGCGAACCTCATCCCATTTATTCAAGGCGAGACCTCCCTTATTTCTGGATCCGGGAGAGAAATCTATCAGCACTTCAGAGTCGCTTCCCGAGTTAGCTGTCACAGCGACCGTCACATCCCGGCGCAGGTCTTTAGGACTGTACCAGCCATAATAAAAAGATGCATCAATGCGGTCCTGCCCATACGATTTACAAGGATAGCAATTCGAGTTACCTCCTCCTGAAGGGCGACCAAATGAGTACGGGCGTTCTGAGTAAACGCCTCGTGTGTAAGCAATCTCATATACCGAAGCAGGATCGACTACCAGGTCCATATTCTCCTGAAAGTTGTATTGAAACGGATTATCATATCCTTTTCCTCGCGGATCCGTTGAAATAAAATGGGCCGATCCCGGATTATCAATCAGCATTTTCAGATACTTCTGTGCTGTCTTAAGATAATCAGTCTGCTTGGAACCCGTTGGTTCTGCATATTCCGCATTATGATCTGTGGACCCCATTCGCTTAAAAGAGATATTACCATAATCGACGGATCCATCTGTGCGCAACAGACTATAACCGGAAGCATACAAAGCCATCTTGCCAATCAGGCCTTCAGCAAATTGGCGGGAATACCGTTCAGCATTAATACCATTTTCACCCAGGTTATACATCAGAGGTGCGACCTTTTCCAGATTGGCAATTTCACCATCATAAATTTTGAAACGTGAAGTCAATTTGGCACTGTCGGTTTGAGCCTTTCTACGTATCGTTTGGGTAAAATAGGGTACATCACCCCAATACCTGATAAGATTGAAATATGCAAAGGCACGATGTACGGCAGCTTCACCGTAAAGCTGGGTCCAGTCGTTAGGCTGTTTGGCCGCAACTGCATTTTGATATTCCTTTTTCTTGGCTATCGCTTCCATGATGAGATTCGCACGATTGGCAATCTTATAAAGAGGCGCCCAGTCTTTAACGGAGGGATCCCAATTTATGTCAAATGATCCGGGTGCCCCGGCATATAAACCTTCCGGAATCGACCTGATCTGGCAAGAATAACATTCCGGGTGATGAGTTATATCCGAACCGGGAACGTCCAGAGCGTAGAACAAATCATAATAGGCCCTCTGCCAGAGCTCATATTCTCCCGCCATTACTTTGCGAACTTCAGAGGGAGTTGAGAATACAAAATTCTCATCCACGCTGGAAAGTGATGGCGCCGACAGAAAATTATCTTTGCAGGATATCACTCCAAACATCACTGCCAGTACAATAACCACACTTGAAATTACAGATATATGTTTTTTCATAACGTTACCGTTGTTTTTTAAAAATTCGTTTTCAGAATCCTACATTTATGCCTAATACAAATGATCGTGCTCTTGGATATGCACCGAAATCCAGACCGGGAGTTGGATATATTGATTTATTCTGATGCAAATTGGTACTCACTTCCGGATCCAGCCCGGGATAATTGGTAAGCACGAAGGCATTATAAATAGTACCATACAAACGAACCCTGTTGAGACCGGTCTGATGGATCCATTTCCCGGGAAGGGTATAACCCACTACAAAGGTATTAAGCCGCAGAAACGACCCGTCTTTAATCCCATAGGAACTGGCGATCGGGTTTTCCTGATAGGGAAGGAACATCGTGGCATTTTTATTCAGGGCCTTTAACTTCGCAGGATCTGTAACACTGGTCAGTTGACCATTCTGGATATCATAAATCTTGTATGCTGATGAAAGCATACTTAAACGGTTTCTGAACAATCCATCTTCCTTACTTCCATAAGTAGCAGCCAGGTAATTCACGTCATATACCTGGTTCCCGTAGCTATAACTAAAGTGAAGTTTGAAATCAATATTCTTGTAATTCCCCTCGAAGGTAAAGCCGCCTGTACTTTTCGGGTTCATGTTGCCGATGTTGGTAACATCATTTTCATCAACCACTCCGTCGTGGTTAATATCTTTGAACTTCATTACACCCGGATAAGCGGTCTGACCGGCGGGTTTATGAGGACCAGTACCGTATACGGTACCGGTAATGCCGGCTGCTATGTCAGGAACACCTGGTTTTAACGTATATACTCCGTTTTTATAGTTGAAATCGTCAACGGTATACCAGCCTTCGTAAACCCATCCACGCACAATACCAACCGGTTGACCGACCACAAGGTTATAATCCCCGGTATTGGGTTGGGTCACGGAAGATCCCCAATAGGAATGATACAATCCGTTAACGCCTTCAGCCAATGAAACTATCTTACCACTGTAGACACTGACATAAACACTAGCACTCAGGTTAAAATCGCGTGATTGAATGAGATCGGCTCCAAGCCCCACTTCAATTCCTCTATTCTCTGTCTTTCCGACATTGGCGTATGTCGAAGAAAAACCACTAATGGCAGAAATTTGTGTCTGCATCAGAAGATTTTTTGTAGTGTTTTTATAGTAGTCGATGGAGCCATGGAGCCTGTTACTAAAGAACCCGAAATCGAGGCCTATGTCGCCCATAACCGTGGTTTCCCATTTCAGATTCGGATTGGCGATCGTTGAAGAAGCGGGTTCATAATAAGGCTGTTGCACCTCGCTGATAGACCAGTTCGTCAGTCCCCCGGATTTCCAGTTCTGTTCCCATAAACTCGCACTGATGCCGTCATCACCTGTTTCACCGTATGAAACACGAAGTTTCAAATTAGAAAGCCATGATACATTCCTCAGAAATTTTTCTTCCGACAGACGCCATGCAATAGCTCCCGCCGGGAAATAGGCCCAGCGGTGAGAGGGCGCAAACCTTGATGATCCGTCGGCACGGAACGTTGCGGTAAACAAATACCGGTCGAGCAACGAATAGTTGGCCCTGCCAAAGAAAGAAAGTAAACGATCAGGCGTATCATCTTTCGAGCTAAAACCAAAGTTTTGAATATCGGGATCGTGTAAATATTGATCCATGTTAGCAAAGGCACGTGAGGAGCTAAAAGAGGCAGGATATTTTTTCCCAAACTCATCTGTACTTCGAGAACCTGAATTGGTTATTTCCTGGCCGACGAGCACATTCAAAATATTATGCGAGCCGAGGCCCTGGACATTATAATGCAGCGTGTTGGTCCAAACCAAATTCCAACCCCGGAAATCCTCGATCTCGGCATCACCACTATAGGTTTTGTTGCCTTGTGTATCAAGGTAATCATTGTAGGTAGCTCCCGACCAGGTACTTGTTCTGTTGAAGCTGCCATGCAGGCTAAAAGCCGATTTGACGGCAAGTCCTTTTATGACATCCCAGTTCAAAGAAGTATTGAGGCGTATCGATCGGTCTTTCTCCAGAGGGGTATAATCCTTTATTCGTGCTACCGGATTAAATTCATCCTGCAAAATATTATCATACGGTCCCAATTGGGTATTTACTGAAGAATTCAATTCACCCAAAACATCTTTTGTTGCGACCGGACGAAACCAGTAGGCAGACGACAAAATCGAACCCACTCCATTCACCGTACTTTCATTGTCTACCTGATTGGTCGCGGCAAAGCGAGTATCCATATTAAATGTAAGCGTTGGAAGGATTTTCTGATCCAGATTGAAATCCGCGAATGCTCTTTTATAATAAGAGTTCACTTTCATCCCATTGTCACCCAGATAGTCTAATGAAAGGCGATACTTCGTATTGTCGTTACCATAACTGATATTGAGATTATGATTTTGGGACCAGGAGTTGCCATAAACCTGCTTTTCAAAGTTTGCGGCAGGTACACCTTTATAATGGTTGACTCCCTCACTGTTATGATCAGCAGCAGCATACCTTCCGATACCCCATAATTGCTCCCATGCGTCGGCATAATTATCATTGATCGCTTTGGCGTAAGCCCAGTTATAAGCGATATAATCATAGGCGCCCATTGTGTGGAAGTATTTCGGCGCGGTGTTGAGTTTGGCATAACCGTTATAAGTGACCGTAAGCCTCCCCTTCCTGGGATTCTTCGTAGTCACAATAATTACTCCATGGGAACCACGAGCCCCATATATAGCCGTTGCCGCAGCATCCTTTAGTACGGAGATACTCTGAATATCTTCAGCGGGAATATCGCTGAGCGAGCCTCCCGGAAACCCGTCGATGACGAGGAGAGGCTGGTTGCTTTGAGTAACTGACCCTCCGCCACGTACACGGATAGAAACGGATGCACCCGGACGCCCATCCTGCGTAGTAACATTCACCCCTGGAAGCTTGCCAGCCAATGACTGGGCTACATTTGCAACAGGAACCTTAGCAATATCATCCCCGCTAACGGTAGAAACCGACCCGGTAAGATCACGTTTTTTCTCCGTGCCATACCCCACGACAACCAGTTCCTGCCCCTGCACCGCCTGCTGCACAAGAGCCACATCAATAGATGTGCGGCCATTTACAGGTACCTTTTGGGTTATATAGCCGATATAAGAGAATACCAGGGTGTCCTGCGCATTGGACACAGACAAGGTATACTGCCCATCCGCATTCGTCGCGGTACCCGTTGTTGTATTCGAAACAACGACATTTACGCCTGGAAGCGCTTCGCCAGTTTGACTGTCGGTAACCTTACCGGTAATCGACGTACTTTGCGCAAACAACACATTGGCCTCCAAATTAGCACCCAGTAATATTACCGGTAACATTAGAGCATACCGAAGCAGCTTTTTCATAAGTCTCCATGATTAATGCTGTGTTAAATCATCCAGTTAATAGCCCATGGTACTCATAGGCTTTATAAATGTCAAGATATTTTATATGAGATGTAAAAATATTTTAATTATACGCCATAACGTATTTATTAATAAATATATATCGATTACAATTCACTCATCATTTCTCAAAAAAATGGACTTTTTATATGGTATCGGTAACAACAAAGTGTTCTTTGTTCCACGCTCTCACACAAAAACTATGAGGCCGGGAATGCTTTCCAGGAACGTGCGTCACGGATGGTGGTGATATGTCAATCAACGTGAATTCGGAATAGGAAAGATGCCATCCTCCAGAGGTTATCATGATGAGGTGCTGTTTTCCGGCTACCATCATTCCATCCCTGGCGAGATTCATAAGACAGGTACAATCCCGGAGGGATGACAGGATTGTACAAAGCATTAAAAACCATACGATACTGCCACGAAGGTAGCAGATATCCAGCGCATTCAGCTGATGGGAGAATCACCTAAAGAATCATCTATACGGAAAATGCCGGGTGTTGAATCTCCTTTGGTGAGGATAACCCATCGGTACCATTATTTTTTCCTGACCACCGGGAACACGGCTCAATCTTTCCCGGAAAATACCCTCCTGCTCCATTCAGGGTAATCCTTCTTCAGCACATCAGCAGGCCAATAGCCGTACCAGCCATAACCGGTTCTGCGCTCACGGGAAACATCCGAAAGTTTGTAGACTTTTTTACCGTCACGGTTGGCGAAAAACGGGCGGTTTGTTTCCAATTCGTAGTAGCGGGTCCAGATTGGGGGTGCACCGGGATCTTTTACCACCACGCGGTCGGAATCCGTCTTATGAAATTTATACACCTTTTCCGGACCGGCAACCGTCTTGACGCGAATACCTTTGATTTCCGATTCCCTGAACCATTGAACCGCACTTTTAACCGATTTTATGATCCTCTGATCAGGATGGCCGATGCTCATCAGCAATTCCGTGATCTCCACGCTTTCTTCGGTAGATTTTCCCGGGAGTTCAAATGTCCGGGCACCCACAGGCTTCAATGTGACATTATCGTGCTGCTGGCACCATACTGTGAGATTCCCATCTTCTCTTATCTGGCAGTTAAGGATGCAGTCAATCCCTTTTTGGAAAGCTTTTCTGACGCTGTCCCGCAATCCTTCGCCCACAAACGAATACCACGGTTTGTTCTGAACGATATGATGAAGAACCGTCATTATCCCGGTCATGGCGCCGTCGTTGAACGTGATGTACTTCCGGTAGCCGCTGGTATCCGGATAAAACTGAGGCCAGCCACCGTTAGGATATTGAGCTTTCAGCATGAATCCGATTCCGCGCAGAGCAGCATTTTTGTATCGGGAATCATGCGTTATTGCGTACGCCTGTGCCAGATACTCCACCTGCGACCAGGTTGAACCATTGTCAAACGTCGTGCGATTCGAATCCTTCTTTTCTTCCAGGATACGCTTTTGTTCCGGTGTCAGGATGGCCGTCATATCATAATTCTTGGGCCAGCCGCCATTCTTTTGCTGGTAAAGCAGGATGTTATCGGCAATATCCCGGATCTGAGTCGGTTTGTATTTTTTCTGATTTTTCAGGCGGACGATCACCTGTTCATGATCGGTGATATCTTTCCAGTGATGCGCACTGTCGTAGAAATTCGACAGATCAATGGCTTTTTGCTTTTGCTGCGCAAAGCCGTCCTCCGCATGAAACCCCGATGCCATAAGGACACTGAAGAAAATGAGCATTAGGGATGAGATACGTGCCGGTTTTGATTTCATAGTACAGAATTAACGAGGTTGATCGGGGCTGGGTAAAAACGCGGTTATAGAAATGAAGTGCTGCGTGCCCGTGCACGATGTCGGCCTCCCTCTGCCCCCGATAAATCGGGGTTTCCCTTCGGGAGGAGAATGAAAAGGTCCCTCTGGATCCGGCCTGCCGGGATATCATGGGGAAGCCGCCACGCGCACAGATCGCTCCTATAGCAAAAAATCACAATTCCTTCCACCTTACTTCATCGTTAAGGCATTTTTACTCACTTTGGATCCGGTTTGAATGACCTGTTTGGGATGAGGTAAATCCGTATTCGCCAATACGATCCCCGAAGTCCTGTTCCCCGCCAATTTCAGGAAAGTCTTAAAATGGCCGGGAATGCCAATATCATTCAACCGGATGTTCCGGCTGTTTCTCAGCGTATATACGACTCCCGACCGGGGCAGAATCGTGACATGGTTCAGCGTGATGCCCGCTGCCCTGGTCGCGGAGAACCCGTGCCTGGCCGAAATCCCGACGTCGGTAAGTGTGATGTTTTTGACGGGCATCTCAGGAAGGCCGGTGATCGAAACCGCCGCCCTTGCGCCCCTGCAATAAATATGGGAAATGTGAATATCCTGAAAACGAGGTGTTGTGGCGGTAACCTCCGGTATCTTCCCGGTTTTCTTGTTCCCTGAAAGTTCATAATACGTATTGAAATAAATGGCTTCATCGACAATGTTGGACATGGAGATATTTTTTATATAAATATTGTGAACCAGGCCGCCCCTGCCCCGCCGGCTTTTGAAGCGGAGTCCGCGGTCGGTTCCGATAAACGCACAGTTCGTCACCGCCACATTGTTGATCCCCCCATCGGTATTGCTTCCCACAACAAAGCCGCCATGACCGTGATACACCGTGCACTCGGCGATAACCACATTTTTCAGTGCGGGATCCGCAAACCCCTTCACGTCCGTCGGACTTGATTTCATGCAGATGCCGTCATCTCCCGCCGTAACGGTACACCGGTAGATGGCTACATTCCTGCCCCCGCTGATATCGATACCGTCGCCGTTTTGAGCCCAATATTCATTGTTTACCTGCACATTGCGAATGATCATATTCGTGCAGAATTTGGGATACAACGCAAACTTCGGGGCATTTTTGAAGGTGGGACCGTCGATCAGCACATTGTTGCAGTACATCAGCAACACCATGTAGGGGCGCATATAATCGCGGGCGGGAAGATAATCGGCTGCAGTCACGCTTTCGGTATGTGATTCCATCGAATCAATATACTCCTCCCCGTTTAAGGCCTGCT
>CAZNHE010000100.1:0-10132 GCA_964572735.1 uncultured Chitinophagales bacterium
TTGATAGTTGATAGTTGATAGTTGATAGTTGATAGTTGATAGTTGATAGTTGATAATTAACCCTGCTCCTTACCATCCCTTCATACAGATCATTCTTCCCAAAGGATGCTTATCTTATCCGCCTGGAAACTTTATTAAGACCAATGATATTCCAATGACCGAACGTTATAATGATTCCGAGCCGCTGCGTAAAAATAAGGAGCGGCTGACGGTGGCGGCCTCGCGGGTGCGCATGAACGAGCTGGTGATGCCGAACGATACCAATCCCCTTGGCAGCCTTATGGGAGGACGATTATTGCAATGGATGGATGTCTGCTCTGCCATCGCTGCCCAGCGCCATTGCAGCCAGAATGCCGTAACGGTTTCTGTCGACAGCGTGGAGTTTCTGAACAGCGTAAAGCTGGGAGAGGTGGCCGTTATTGAAGGGGAGGTTACGCGAACTTTTCGTACCTCAATGGAAGTGGCCATGCAGGTCTGGGCGGAAAACCTGCGTGCAGGCACGCGCAGCCTTTGTACGACCTCCTTTTACACTTTTGTCGCCGTTGATGCAGATGGCCGGCCGGTTCCCGTCCCCGAAATTATCCCGGAAACAGAGTTTGAGAAACAACGGTATAAAGAGGCGGAGCTCAGGCGGGAGATCCGTCTGGAGCAATCAAGACGGAATGCCGAAACCATGCTGCGGCTCAGAAAGGAAGAAATGCGCCGCAGCCCGGGTTATTGACGGCGGCTGATGGGAGTCATTTCAGTAGCATTATCTTTTGTGTTTGCAGGCGATTTGCTGTTTTCATCACGACGAAATAGACGCCGCTGCTCATATTTTGCCCGTTGAAGCGGATATAATAGGACCCGGCGCGCTCATATTTATCTAATAACGTCGCTACCTTTTGTCCCAGGATATTGTAGACCATTAGCGTCACATGTCCAGGTCTTGCCAAATCATATTGTATGGTTGTCGCAGGATTGAAGGGATTGGGGTAGTTCTCCTTCAAACGGGTGGTGAGCGGTAGTGCACTTTCGTTACGTTCGATGGGCACAATGTGGCTCGGCGGGGTGACTTTAAACAATCGCAGCGCCCGGGCTGATCGTACCTGGGAAAGCAGATCGTTCAGATTATCTCCGAACGCGTAGATAAACCCGACGACGATACTTTTGTTCCTCGGAATGGCGTAGGGCCCGGAGGCTGTAGCCACGGAGACATCAACGTTATTGAGAATGTGAATAGAGTCGCCCGCAGTGGCTGCAATCAGAGAATTCTTTTTCTCCTTGTCGGTATAGCCGTCCAGGACCGGGTTTCCTTCCTCATAATAGATGCCGAACTGAAAAGCCGACTGCGGACCCGCGTAGCCGTTATTAATGGCCAGGTTACTGGATACGTTGCCCAGTTGAGCCACCGCCACATATGGCTGTGACTTGTCGTTGGCATCGTAAACGAACAATAAACTGTCCGAGGCGACATAACCGGTGCTGTTGATGGCATCGGAGCCCAGATCCCAGTCGTTATGTAATCCCACAAACACACTGTCGGCTGTAGTGTCGGAAGCATTGGTGATCGTGTATTTCAGGAAGAGCGTTTTGTCTACCGAGGCCTCCCTGAAGGCATATGTTTCCAGCTTGATGTTAAATTTTGGGAAAGGATAACCGATGTTATGATGATCGGTTGTAAATAATCCTTCCCCGTCGGCATCTGAAATGGCGCCCGGTGATTCCACGGTGAAGGCATCTTCAGGTATGAAGTCATGATCGACGGCACCGGCCGAACGTACGGCATCGGCAAGCTTGCCTCCATTAGCCATGATCATTAATCCGGAGGAAAAGAGATAGTTCCCCGAATAGACATTAGAATCAGGCTTGAAGGTGTTAAAGCCGGTCCCGCCCGGCTCCAGCGAATTCAGGGGATCCTGGTAGGCAATAGTACCGTCACTGGAGAAAGAGGCCTGAACCTGATTGGTTTGAACCACATCATAAAGAAATTTATCATAGTGAATGAATCGAAAGTCGGAGTAGCTGTAGGTGTCATCCGACATGTCCAGGCGAAACGTGGGAACCTGCGACAGATCGAAATGGTCCCCGATGGTTACGGGAAAATCAATTTCAACCGTATCGCCTGTGGCGATAACTGAGTGTGTATTCAGGCTGCTTCCGACCGTAATATCTGCCTGGCTTGTTGAGAGGGTAAACCGGGCATCCTGTGTGGCTGCGTTATAATTAGTCACAAAGATTTTGAGAGTCCCCGGCTCACCGATATTCAACTTGTTCCCGTTTGCATTTACAAATTCGTGTCCTACCACATCCAGGCCGGGAGTTGTTGCCGTCAGGGCTTTGTAGGCATCGATAAGGCCGTGGCCCAGCTCATAGGAATAATAGTTGGCGTTGTCGATCCGGGTGGCGGTAGCACGGATCTGGGATTCGATACGGTAAGCGCTCCAGTCCGGATGGGAGGCTTTGATCAGTCCGGCCAGGCCGCTGACCATGGGTGCCGCCATCGACGTGCCCGACTTGATGCCATAACTGCTGTCAAAAATGGTGCTGTAGATGCCGTAACCGGCAGCCATGACGTCTATATACGGACCATAATCGGAAAAATCAGATTTCAGATTGAAACCACCCGTGCTGCTCGTTCCTACCGAACCAACGGATATTACATGCCGGTAAGAAGCCGGGAAGAAGGCTTCGCTCGAATGGTCGTTTCCTGCCGCACAAACGACGACCGTTCCCATTTTGGCCACCTGGTTGATGATGTCCTGTTCTGCTTTGGATCCCCCGCTGCCGCCCCAGCTGCAGTTGATCACGTCGGCTCCGTTCACGGCAGCATACCAGATGCCGGCAAAGCCGAAGCCGATATCATCATGATGATCCTGAGTTCCTCCAACCTTTACGGCCATAAACCTGCAGTTGTATCCGGTCCCGGCGATGCCCAGATTGTTATTGGTTGCTGCCGTAGCAATGCCTGCAACATGAGTACCGTGGTCCGAATATTCTCCGACAGGGTTATTATCCGTCACGATATTTGTGCCGTTGTTACCGCTCTCCCAGAAATCCCAGCCTATGGAATCATCCACAAACCCGTTTCCGTCGTCATCTACGCCCGGTGTGCCGTTTTCCTCCGCCATATTTTTCCACATCTTATTTTTCAGATCCGGATGGGTATAGTCGACGCCGGTGTCTATGATGGCGATAATTACGCCGGACGATCCCTTGCTGACATTCCATGCCGCCGGGAAGTTTTGCGCTGCCAGATAGGCACTCTCCTGTGTGTAATAAGTATCATTGGGAGTTACCGCCGTGTGGCGGATGTATACCGGCTCGGCGTATTCAACATCAGGAAGCCGGGATAATTTTTTAGCCAGCTCCTGCGGAGCCGTATTTCCGCTGTATTGAACCCTGTAGATACGGGAAAGGTCGTTTCGTATTTCCGCGAGTGTGCCGGACGGCCGGTTGTGCCGCGCCAGAACCCTTGTAACATGCCGGCTGTAAACCTCTTTCCACATGGGGCGCATCGACCTCAGGTTATGAGCTGCGAGCCGGTCCCGGATTTGTTGCTTAGCCGTTGCAATATTTTGAGAAAGGGCGCTCAGTGCTTTTTCACTGCGAATCTTTACGATAAGCTCGCCGGGAATGACCTGCGGACCAGGATCTTTTCCCTCGGCCGCCACACTGCCTGTGAGGAGTAACAGAATGATAGGGAATAGAAACCGTGACTTGTTTGATAGCATTTTTTACGGAATAACGGTTCTATTTCGGTTGAATAAGGGGGCATCAGCTGTTTCGGTCAGGGGCCGCCCTTCGGAGTATGAAATTATCGGTCGGGTATCTTGATATCTCAACCTGGCAAAAGTACGGAAATTCCCACGGAAATGGATAGCGAAACGTTCTTCCTTCTTTACGGCGGGATTTTATGACACACACGCTCTTACACACATTCGCGGCAGGGATCGACGTTCCTGTATCCCTGTCGCGAAGCAGACCCGGGTTAATTTTTATCTATTCAGTCGTTTTTTGTGTGATTGGCGATTCCGATCACACCGCATCCGATGCGCGCGCCGGCGTCACCTGAAGGCTGTGACTCCATATCGTCTGCCTTCTCGTGAATAATAATCGCCCGGCCGATGATCGAATGCCTTCCCGTGAATGAGATCACCGTGTCGACACGTTCATAATAGCCGACGCCATTATCGTCAGCCAGGATATTGCCAAGATCGCCGACATGGCGGATACTGTCTTCCGGGGCACCATGCTTCTGATTATTCGGGTTGAAATGCGGACCTGCCGAAGTGCCGTCATCGGATGAACAATCACCCCACTGGTGCACATGAAAACCATGATTCCCAGGGGTAAGTCCGTTAATATGAGCCTCAACCTTGATCCCGTTCGCTTCTTTGCTGAACGTGACCGTGCCGCTTATTTTACTGCCTTTAAGAGGATGGATCACCGCAATGGCCTTCTGGATGTCGGGCATCCGGCCGTTTCCCGCCTTATCTGAGGAGGCGACGGGCTGCGTCCCGGATTGTTGTTTTGAGCAGGCGGCCAGAGCGCCCAGGATCAGGACGGATCCGATTATCTTCAATATCTTCATGGTTCTATGTGTCCTATCGGTTTTAGTGAGAACTAACAGGTTGCCCGGCTTTTATCATTCGGGTTTTAGCGTTTTTGAGGCAACGGGCCTTCCACAGCCTTCTATTGGTTAGGATAGTAACCATCGTCGTGGGCGGCCGGTTCCATCGGGTGCTGTGCTGCTAGGTTAAAATAATGAAAGGCAATCGCAACCATAGGAATGGCGTAAAGCAGATAACTTAATGAAGAAACTACCGAAGTCAAAAGAAGCCTGATCTGATAACCGGCCGGGATACCGCTATCCGTCATTGCCGATGCTGCCTGTGCACTGACGATACTCCGCGGCAGTGAGAGAACCATCTCCAGAAATAGTTGTATAAGGACCGGAAGAAGAAGGACCCAGAAGGTATTCCACCAGTTCCCGGAGACCAGACGACAACAGCGGGGGAAGGATTCGAAAATCGTTTGGCGCTCGTAAAGCACCACCATAAAAACAGGAGAGAGTGCGATGGAAAGGTAAATTCCCGGTATCAGGAAGAAGAAAAAGCCGAAAATGACAAAAACCCCGCTGATGATGCCTGTACCAAGCACCCGGAGGAAGTCGTGTTTGAGATGCCCGACCAGCGTCCCCAGCGATATGGAAGAGATGCCTTCCCCGATATACAGCACGACATATTCGTAAACCACGGCCGTTATGACAATATTTGTAACTAGAATAAACACGTAATTATAAATAACATACGGCTTCATGTGTTCGATCAGGAAGATCGGATCGGATGAGGATCCCTGTGGCGTCAGAGTGATGAGCTTGATCAGGAATGTGCTGTTATACAATGCCGTAAGCAGCAGGAAAGGGCCTGCTATGACAATCAGTGCCGTAAAAAGAGGCAGGAAATGCTGCCTGAGGAACAGAAAAGTATCGGAAAAAACCCTTCGGAAAGATCGCGTTTGATGAAAGTCCACAGATGCGTCTGAGTTGGTTAAGCTGATGGATTGCCGGTTAAATTATGACGGAAAGATAGGAAATCCCTGCAATAGCGAATAGCTGAAAAATTCATGCCTCTTAAGCAGGCTGGAGAGCTTCTCCGCCAATCCGGGCGAATTCATCATAACATTTACCCACAGCCAGACGATTTGTCAACAGGAGGCTGTCCGGTTCATCCCGGTCTGCTTCTACAAGTCCGGCTTTAACTACTCAGCTTCCCTGTGTACGGATTTCTCCGATATGGAGCACAGGATGTGAGTACAGGTGATGATCCTCCGCAAGAGCTGGTGCAGCTGAACCATCCGGGCGGTTGATCTCTGCCTGCCACAGGGCGATATGCCGGTAATAGTCCGCCAGGTTTTCAGATTTTATAGGATGAGACGGCGGAATGCGAACCTTGAGAGCATTGACCTGAACGCCGTTTTTCCAAAACCGGTAACAGACATGCGGACCCGTGGCCAGGCCTGTGCTTCCCACATAGCCGATAAGCTGCCCCTGTTTCACATGCACGCCGGGGTGAATGCCTTTTGCAATGTGCGACATATGCAGATAACCGGTCTCATAAATGCTATTATGGCGGATTTTCACCCAGTTTCCGTTGTATTTGCTGTAGCCTGCCACCTCAATTACACCGTCTCCGGTTGAGTGAATGGGCGTACCCGTTGGAGCTGCGAAATCGACCCCAAGATGCGGCATATTCCTGTGCAGGATCGGGTGATACCGGTGCAGGGAGAAGCGTGAACTGATGCGTGTATACTTTAGGGGCGCTTTGAGAAATGCCTTCCGAAGACTGTTCCCCGACTCGTCGAAATAGCCGTGCTTGCCGTTCTGATCGTAGCGATAAGCATAAAAGGTTTCACCACGGTGCGAAAAAAGCACAGCCAGGATAGGACCGGCTCCGACAGGTTTTCCCTCAACGTATTGTTCATCATAAATGAAGCGAAAATGATCCCCTTTCTGCAGATGGTAGAAGTCGACCTGCCAGGCAAATATTTCAGCCAGTTGTCCGGCAAGCGAGGGATCAAGATGCTCCGCGGACAATGCCCCGGACAGGGACGAACGAATAGTGCCTGACGCTATGCACGGCCGGGAAGTTATGCTTCGCGTACCGGTATATACCGTAAGGGAGTCCTGGGTTTTGAAGACTACATAATCGACGGGATCAATATGATAGGCCAGGTAATGAATCACAGAATCCTGGTCCAGGTAGAGCCGGTAACCATGACCGGGGCGGATGGATTTCATATCAAAGATCCCCCGGGATTGTAGTACCAAACGATGAATACCGGCCGGGGAGAGTCCGTAGCGGACGAGGATATCAGCCAGTCTGTCGTTGCGTGAAACGTTGGCGTCCACGCGGATCCAGTTTCTCACTGGAACTCCGTACCGGTCTCTTGGAACAGAGGCCGGCATGGAATCCGGCCACTGCGGCTCAATATCCTGCAAGCCGACCTGCCCGGTGTTACGCGGTTTATTTGTGGAGGTGAAACCGCTGACCGACCAGGATACAATGACCAGGATAGTGAAAAACAAACCGATTACGGAAATAAGGAGGGGTCTCTTCATTTGCGGCAAGATGGCAAGGGATTGTATTTGTCAGGACAATTTAGCTGGAAAATCTGCAATTGATTGCAGGGAGTCCTCTATAATAACCTTGCAATGATACATAAATTACACTGCAACACCAATATGGAATGAGCAGGAAGGCGGCCGGGTAATCACCGTTATGGATGTCTGCCGGATACTACAACAAGAGTAAGCCGTGTCCGGCCGATGATTCACTTTTAAATTTCAGGAGAGTGGAATACCGGCCGCCGGGGACCCAAAAGGGGTGAAAAAGCGGGGTTTATTATTTGTTGAGTGCCCTCGATCGCCCTTCTTTATTTTTTCCGGAGTCTGCCTGGAAATTGTGATTTAATAAAATTATTTTATCATTTAGAACCTGTAAACCGGTTTAACGACAATTTGTTATGAGGAGATGTATGTTTAAAATTACCGGCACTCTTTTTGTTTCTATTTTATTCTTGAATACGGTGTCTGTTTTCGGACAGTCGGCACAGCCCGATACTGCGCTGCATATTAATAAAAAGGGATACTATTCGATGCAGAGCCTGGATGTCATGGTCTTCGACGACTTCTATCCGGAAGGCCATCAGGGAGGATTGACCATCGTACAGCGCGGGAGTCGTGTTGCGGCGAACGGGGATGTTCGCCTGGAGCCGACGCCCGGACAATGGTCTCCGGTCCCTAAAGTCGGCAAGAGGACCATCGACAGAAAAGACGATATCATCACTGTAAGATTATCCTACCCGGATTCCAGCAAAGATCGTAAGGGTTTCAATCCGATTATTTATCCCGATCTGAAATTCTCCTATACCGTTAAAACGCAGGTAACAGGCAACAGCATCAGGCTTACAGTGAGCCTCGACAAGCCTTTGCCGGATAACTGGGCAGGTAAGGTGGGGTTCAACCTGGAGCTTTTTCCAGGGGCGTATTTTGGAGAACACTATCTGATGGATGGCAAATCGGGAATTTTCCCCCGTCAGGCGAACGGTCCGATGGAGATTGATCAGGATGGAAAGGTTCAGATAAAACCCATGGCTGTTGGGAAAAAGCTGGTTGTGGCGCCGGATCATAAAGAGCATGAGATCGAATTTGTCAGCAAAAAAAGTGATCTCCAGTTGATTGACGGGCGCGGCCTGTACAATAACGGCTGGTTCGTGCTGCGGTCGACCATCCCGAAAGGAGCTGCTAAAAATGCCGTTGTGTGGATAATCACTCCCGCAACGGATACGCACTGGAGGTATAAACCGGTCATTCAGGTTTCGCAGGTGGGGTATCACCCTGAGGAACAAAAATTTGCCGTAATCGAGCTGGATAAGTTGACTCAGCATTATCAGCCTGTTCAGCTTATAAAAGTAAGTGCCGATTCCGAAACAGTGGTGAAGACGGATGTTCACCCGAAGCTTTGGGGAGATTTCCTGCGGTATAAATACCTGCGTTTTGATTTCAGCGGTGTAAGTCGGCCGGGTATCTATAAAATCAGGTATGGCGATGTCGAATCACATGATTTCGCGATCAGGGATAATATCTATGCCCGGAATGTCTGGCAGCCCACGCTGGAATATTTTCTCCCGGTGCAGATGTGCCATGTGAAAGTCGAGGATCGCTACCGGGTGTGGCACGGGCTCTGCCATATGGACGACGCCACCATGGCACCTGTCAATAAGGATCACTTCGACGGCTACAGCCAGGGACCCTCCACGCTCACCAAATACAAATCGGGAGAGCATGTGCCGGGTCTGAATATCGGAGGCTGGCACGATGCGGGCGACTATGACCTCCGGGTTGAGTCGCAGGCCGGGACTGTTTATGCCCTCGGGCTGGCGTATGAGTTTTTTGGGAATAACTATGACGCCACTTCTATCAATGAGAAAACAAGACTGGTTGAGATGCATGTTCCGGATGGGAAACCGGATATCATCCAACAGATGGAACATGGTTTGCTGGCCATTGTGGGCGGGTATGAAGCATTGGGGAGATTGTACCGGGGGATCCAGTCGGCGACGCTTCATCAGTACGTGCTGCTGGGGGAAGCCGCCAATGCAACGGATAACCTGGTTTATAAACCGGGCGCGAAGGACCCTGTTTTACACCGGCCGCTGCCGAAGGATGACCGGATGGTGTTTACCGAAAAGAATCCTCCCAGAGAATTATACGTTGCCAAGGTGTTAGCGGCGTCAGGCAGGATCCTGAAAAAGTTCAACCCGGCTTTAGCAGCAAAATGCATAAACATAGCCGAAGAAATCTATCATAACGATTCTTCCGCAAAGGAGAGTTATAAAATAGATGCCGCAGCAGAACTTTATCTGACGACTTCAAAGGATGAATACAAACAAATGCTGCTCGACAATGTTGATTCGATCAGCAATCACATTATGAATTCCGCGGTTGTCATCGGCAGAGTGGTTAAAAAGATCAACAATCCGCAGTTCACCCAGAAGATTGACGCTGCTGTGAAAAAGGCTTCGGAGAAGATCGCCCGACAGGCCGGCCAGAATCCATATGGAGTACCCTATAAGCCGTATATTTGGGGAGCAGGTTGGGATATCCAGGCGCTGGGCGTTAAGGAATTATTCCTTCATATAGGATTTCCGGGGATTTTTCCGTCAAATTACGCTTTCAATGCATTGAATTTCGTATTGGGAGTTCACCCCGGCAAAAATACGGCGTCGTTTGCCTCGGGAGTGGGCGTGCATTCACTAATTGTGGCGTATGGCTTTAACCGCGCAGACTGGAGCTACATCCCCGGAGGAGTTGGAAGCGGTACAGCGCTTATTCGTCCCGATCTGCCGGAATTAAAAGTCTGGCCTTATTTCTGGCAACAAAGAGAATATGTAATGGGAGGCGGCGCAACCAATTTCATGCTTTTGGCCATGGCCGGAGATTATCTTTTTAATCATAAGCTGGCTGATTCAAAACAATAGACCCCCTGCCAGGCGGTTCGGAAGCACCTGTGTTGCCTGGTGTTGTGCTTGTCAAACACCCCTGTAAGTCCCCTCAAGGGGACGGAAGAGAGGGTATGCCTTATTTGGT
>CAZNHE010000101.1:0-9998 GCA_964572735.1 uncultured Chitinophagales bacterium
CATGCTATCGACATACATAGTAAAAATCTGATTGTCTCTAACATCGAATTATTTCTGAATTACTGCATCCGCTTTTATGACCGGCAATTCATAACGCGGAATGAAGTGCATAAGGGGATTCTGGAAAGGCTTGAAACTTTATTGAATACCTATTTCCAGACGGATAAGCCGCAAACAGTCGGCCTGCCTTCCGTAGCTTATTGTGCAAACGAACTGCATTTATCCGCAGGTTATTTCGGCGATCTGGTAAAAAAAGAGACGGGAAAATCAGCCCAGGAGTATATTCAAATGAAGGTAATCGATGCGGCAAAGGAAAGAATATTTGACCTGAACAAATCGGTGAGCGAAATCGCTTATGAATTAGGGTTCAAATATCCCCAGCATTTTACACGCCTGTTCAAGCAAAAAACCGGGATGACACCGAATGAATTTAGAAATTTGAATTAAAAAGCCATTCCCATTTCGCCATCTTCGCATCCAACTCTTCACTTCACGCCATTCTTTTCGGGCATGCCGAAATAATTCATTTTTTTATGCAATAGCAATCCTTTAGAACACCCGAAGAATACAACAAAATAAGTAGCTTGGGGCTGATTTCAATAACCATTACCTTTGCTGCCCAATTAACTCTTTATTTCCCTGAACTGATTTTTACTGGCAAATTTTGAAAAAATAAAAGCCGTACAAAACACGGCCTTCATAACTTGCTGGTATTCAGGGTGACCCGACCGGGATTCGAACCCGGATCTAGAGCTCCGGAGGCTCTTGTTCTATCCGTTGAACTATCGAGTCATATGATTTCAGGTTCCTAAGGTAAGAAAACTCTCTTTCAGAAAAAATGAGCCATGGTCGCTCTTTGTCGTCCCGTGGTGCCTGAAATCTAACTTTCCAAAAGCTCCAAACTTTTGGAAAGCTTCCTGGTTAGAAATGGTCCGGCAGATTCGCGGTCATAAAGAGATTTCCCGTCATTACTGTAACAGCCTGACCTGCTATCTGGAGTTCTTCTACAATCCCTTCACGCTGTTGCATATATATGGTTACCGTACCTTCCCGGTTTACGAAGCGGCCCTGATCTGCCCGGAAGGTGTACACCTGCTGAGCCGTATCCAGAAAACCGTTCCTCAGCAGAAAGGCCGCCATCGGGCCGTTGGCCGAACCGGTTACGGGATCTTCAAATACGCCCAGGCTCGGCGCAAAGAAACGCATATGCCAGTCGATGTTCTTGTCGCCGGTATCGTCGGTAACAACGGCAAAACCTACAACACCAAATTGATCGTTTATCTTTCTGAGAAGCGAAATATTGGGGTCGAGTGTTTTAAGACTGTCGTAATTCTTGAGGGCGATGTAGCAGTAGCCGTTTCCCGTAACCTGCGGTTTCACCTTTTGACTCAATTCGATCTCCGAGAGTCCGAGTGCTCCGCAGAGCAGTGCGACATCTCCCGGATACGGAGAAAATTCCGGAATAGGCAGACTGAAGCGGATATACGGCTGAAGCTCGTGCCATTCAACGTCAACCACCAGATTTCCCGACCGGGTCTCGATAATGAAGCTTTGCGCTTCGTCTACCTCCAACCCGTATTGTCCTTCTTCAGCCAGTACATGAAAAGCGGCGATAGTAGCATGACCGCATAAATCGATCTCCTGGCTCGGGGTGAACCACCGCAGGCGCAGGTCGGCTTCTTCCGAATCGGATTTTAACACAAATACGGTCTCGGAGACATTCATCTCACGGGCGATCTTCTGCATCTCAGTGCTGTTCAGCCCGTCGGCTTCGACAACAACAGCCGCCGGATTCCCCGTGAAGGGTTTGCGTGTGAAAGCATCAACCTGTTTTATCCGTACCGTATGCATATTTGTATAGATTAATTGGAAGTTTGGAAAGGTTCAAGTTATTAAATCCCCGAATGCTTCGCTACTGCCGGCCAATGGTTAAGAGCGGGCCAGCCGGGTGTGAATGCGCTCTTTGGTTCGCGAGAGCCGAAGCAGATCATAAGCAGAAAAAGGTGAATCACGTCGCATCTGAACAGATTTGAGAAAATGATAAAGCGCCGTGGTTTCCGGCTCCCGCTGCTCAATATCCTTTTGCTCTATTATCATCCGGCTATTGACATCCGCATAGGCCATCCAGACGTGATTTTCGGAAACGTCTGCGCGGATCGACATCCGGGAATCGGAAACTATATATTCCTGCCGGGTCATCGATCCCAGGGCAGTCACATGAATGGTCGCAACCGCTCCGTTGTCAAACCGGAGATGAAGATGCAGGGCCAGCAGATTTCCGGCATGACGGACCGGAACGGCTTCGATATGATGGACTTCGGAAGATATCCACGAGAGGCACAGGGCAAGATCGTCGAGCCAGAGGTGATCAAATGTTATCTGTTCATTTCGCAAGACGGAATAGGGAAATGTCCGACTGAAATAAAGGCTGCGTGGGAGGGGAATCCGCCCGGATATCCATTCGGTCAGAGAGGTAAAACGAGACCACTGGGCTACCTGAACCCGTACGCCGGCTTCTTCGGCAGAACGGCAGAGCATCAGAGCCGTTTCCGGCTTAACATCGAGAGGGGTGATGGCAAACACATGAATGCCTTTACGGATCAGCCGGCACAACTCCTCAACATCGTCTTCTGATTGAGCAGAATAGATGCAGGCGGAAACGGAATCGACATCGCCGGGGTGCCTTACCATCACAACTTCAGTGACGGATTTCAGCGGTTTAAGGCGCTGCTCCCAGATATACGCTTGTTCCGGAGGACCAATAACAGCCAATTTCATTTTAGCGGATTTACAGATGAGGAGTAGAAGTCATCCCTAAATTCCAAAATGCCGGGATAAATAGCCAATCAACGACTTGCACTAATGAAATATGGAGTTATGGCTCCCCCGCCGGCTGTTTTTTATAAATACTTCTGTCACAATTCACCCTTTGCGACAGTTGTTGATCGCTAAAAAATCTAATCCCGGGGCATGACCACTCCAAGAATAACATAAATCAGGATGGTTGTGCCAAAGCCCAGCAAAGTACCTGCCACGAAAATGACACGGATGATGGTAGGGTCCCATCCCCAGCGCCGGGCAATTCCGCTGCACACGCCAAGCAACATTTTATCGGATAAGGAACGGGTTAATCTCATTTGAGCCATGGTCTTATTTCCTTTGTAGTGATACCAAAAATTGAATAATTGATTTCTGTATGATGTTTACGCTTTCAAGCGTCATAAGTTGCAAAACTCCGGAAATATTCTGGAATACAGGTTTTTCGGCAACCCCGCTTAAACGTTAATCGCCGACCGCGGACGGCTAAACACCGGATTGCGATATTTATCTTGGGTCTAGTGAAGCAAACGACGCTATTTATTCTTTCTGGGGCTATGTTGATTAGTAGGAAATTGATGAAAATAGAGCTATTTCCTTGAAGATGATAAATTGGTTTGTAGCCCAGTCCATCGGGACAGTCAGGCTTATCCGTGGATTAAGGCAATGCCCGGGTTTATTCGAAACCCGGGGCAGAAGGAAGTAGTTATAAAAATCCGGTTCCTATCCTCCCCTGAGGGAGGGGACAGGCGGGTGTCCCCCGATGGATCAAGGCAAATCAGGTGCGTGCTATGGGAAAGGAGGATGTTCCTTTTTTGATCCCCGTGCCTGATAGGGACGCTTGCCGGACACTCTTGTGGTCCCCTCAAGGGGACGGAAGAGGAGATGCATGTTGATCCGTTTGAATTTCTTCGAAGGATAATTCCGGAATCAACTTTACCCACGATGTTCAACATAGGCCCTCTTTTTTCTCCGAACTGCTGAATGGCCATTTTAGCTGTCTCAGACATCATCAAATCGAATTTGTTTGGGATATCCTGAGGGTTTTTCCAGCTTTTATCTCTTCGGAAGTTTAAATACGACCGGTAAACTGAACCGTACATTAACCGGTTTTCCTCCCTGCATACCCGGAGTAAAATGAGCTTTTTTAACCGCATCAAGAGCAGCCTGGTCGCACCCGCCGCCAATACCGCGAATAACCTTCGGATCTTCAACGTTACCCTGTTTATCGACAATGAATTGAATATAAACAGTACCTTCAATCCCCGCTTTTCGGGCCTGTTCCGGATAATGGATGTGCGCCTGCAATTTTGCCAAACCGCCTATCAACTTTGGGAATTGTTTAACGGCTGTGAAAGGCTTATCACGCGACTGAGACATTTCATCTGAAAGGAAACCTGTGTTTTCTTTTTTTGTTGTGATAACAACGACACCACTTTTTCCCCTTTCTCCGAACTTCTGAACGGCCATTTTACCTTTCCAGACATGCACGGATTGTATCTGTTTGGAGTCAAGCTCGCGCATTCTCTTTTGATCGATGACGGTTCCATCCAGGATGAAGAGAGGTTTGTTTTTGGCATTTAATGTGCCAAAGTCTTCCCCTTTCGAAGGTGGATTGACAGCTTGCGATCTATTTTTCACGGGATGATCATTGACCGTATTATTGCAAGCCATAGCGACTGTGATTAACAGAATCAAAATCATTGGAACAGCCCGGATCCAATTGCGTTGATGTGTTTTTCTAATGCGTGACATGGCAATGATTCTTTGTGTGATAGTTGAAGGATGCATGGCTAATCCTGTGGACATGATGTAGTCCGGAGCAGGCGTATCAGCCAGTTTGAGCAGCAAATGCGCGTATTCGGAAGAAAGATTCCGATATCGCGTGGTTACCGTCTGATCGATATCCATTTCTCTGTATAGGGTTAAATCCCTTTCAAGTTGCCGAACCAGGGGGTGAAACCAGAAAAAAACGTTGATCAGCCGGACGAGCCAGAAGCGTATGTAGTCGTGTTGGCGGATGTGTTCGAGTTCATGATGAACAGCCAGATTCAATGCTGCCGGATCCTTCTTCAGCGGCTCCGGCAAAACAATGACGGCATTGAAAGCACCGAATGCCATCGGTACGATCCTTTCGGGCGTAAATGCAATCCTGAGGCTCCTTCGAAAGGAAAAGGATTGAATGAGATTTCTGTTTTCGGATGATATTTCCGTGATTTCCCGATAATCCCGCAGGTTTAGTGTCCGTCGGAATGCCCGGAGCTTTATCCCGCCGGTAAACAATCTGAAAAACTTGAAAAGTATGACGACCGTCAGTAAAAACATGACCATACCGATCCAGGTATCGGGCGATAATTCCGAACCGGGAGCAGCGGCGGCAGTGGCAGATATTTGTGGCAGCCCGAATTGAAAGACCATGAAGGACCCGGCCATCTTATTTGATGCCGTAAAGGAATGCAGGATTGCATAGCTCAAATAGCCACACGGAAGAACACCTGTCAAAGCGAGATGCATATGGTACAGATACCGTGCGGACAGCCCCCTGGAGAGAGATAAACCCACCTTCACCAAAAGAGCGAGAATGGTCCAAATGAACAATGGAACCCAATAACAGCGAATGCTTTCACTGCCCGTTAATGAAAGAAATTGGGTGACTTCAGCCATGGCTATTTCATGTTTTCAATAAGCCGGATGAGTTCGGCTCGTTCTTCGTCGCTCAGTTTCTCGCGCTTTACCAGCGTTTGTACCAAATCCGCAGGCGAACCTTTAAAAACTTTGTCGAGAATGGCTTGAAGAAGATTAGATTTCACGTCTTCCTCCGCTTTTCGGGGGCGATAAATATAAGTCAGTCCTTCTTTCCGGTAGCTGAGGTATCCCTTATCAGCCAGATTTTTCATGATGGTCATAACGGTTGTATAAGCGATCTCACGTTGCTTCAGGATTTCCTGCCGTACATCGGCGACCGTGGCTTCGCTCATCTTCCACACCAGTTGCAGAATTTCCATTTCCGTTTCTCCCATCGGAGTCAGCGCTTTTTTCATTACTTCTACTATATGATTAGTATTATGTCTACTAATTTAATAGTATCCTGATAAATGTCAAGCACCCTGGAATATTTATTTGTTTTAGCGATCAGTGAATAGGAAGGGGGGGGAATCGTTTGTCAGCTCTGCTTCAAAACAAGCCTTAACCTCAACCTTAAACTCTCATTCTCAATGGAACATCGGGGACGAGGGGACAGAAATCATGGATACTGAACCCGAAATACGAAACAATATCGGGATACCCGATTCAACCAATACATTGATGATCCATGGCCGGAGCTAAGGTATTGAGTCACAGCCGGCACGGCAGCAATCAATAAATGGCCATTAACAATTAACAATCTCCCTCACACCTTTTCTTTGACCAGAGCGATTGCTTCTTCCACGGTGTTTACGGGATACAAGTTAGGACAAGTCAGCGACTCGAGGAAGGCTGCCGCTTCGGGAGTTTGTTTTATTAAAGCAACCGACTTTCCCTCTTTCAGGGCGAGAACGATTTCGGAGGTGGTGCCCAGGCCGGTCCCGCAGGCGATGACTACGCGGCTGGTTTGAATATTGATAACGTTTCGGGCGTTTCCCATTCCTGTAAAGATGGGAATATCGACATATTCGGAGAGTCCGAAAATGTCATGCCCCGGCAGAATGCCCAATGTCAGCCCGCCTGCTTCTTTAGCACCGCGCGAGGCCTCGTGCATTACTCCCGCACGGCGTCCTCCCGTAAGCAGAACCCATTTTTCGAGGGCGATGGCATGTCCCAGTTCAAAAGCAATTCTGAGGATTTCCCTGGGGGCGTTACCGGGTCCCATAACCCCGATGATTGTTTTCATAATTCCTGAAATTATAAATAGATGAATGACCAGGCCGTTTTCAAAGCAGTATCCTCCTCCTTTTCACCGGCGAATCTGGCAATGCGCATCATGAAAAGAAAAATATCCTCAAAAGAAGCCGGTTCCGCAGGAAATCAGATGCTGTATCAGTGAAATCTTTTTTTTGTGTGATCGTTCCCGACCCTTGGATCATCCTTTCGGCCCGGCCTCCGGAGGAACCACGTCTTCAAGGGTGTAGCCTTCCCGCTCCTGGTATCCTGTCAGCCGGAACAGGCCGGTATCGACGCTGTGATAGGCCAGCATCACCCAATCCTCTTCATAGGCCTTTCGTGCCAGTTCCTTCCGGGCACGGATACATTGTTGCGGATCGTAATCGTACTTTGCAACGAACTTCTGGTTAATATGCCCCTTGGTGGGAATCACATCCCCGGCCATCAGGTAACGATGATCATCCTTTTCATAAAAAAATGCCTGGTGAAACCGGCTGTGTCCTCCTGTGGTGATCACCCTGATTTCCGGATAAGGCCGGGTTTCCTCCTCCATAAGCTGAAAATCGCCCCTCGCCTGCAAAAAATCCCGGAATTGTGTTTTCTCCTCGTCATAATATATATCCTTCTCCAGTATTTCATTCCAGCCCTTTTCAGAAACCCAGATCCGGGCGTCGGGGAAGGTCAGTTCCCAATAGCCGTGGGTGCGGTGGGCAAGGCCGCCGATATGGTCGGAATGCAGATGGCTCAGGAAAATATCAGTGATATCATATTCGCTCAATCCGTGCCTGCCGATATTTTCACGAATCGTGCTGATGTCTGTGCCTTCGCCGAATCCCCCTAACCCGGCATCAAAAAGAATATTCTTATCATCAGAATGAATCAGAAAGGGTTGAATGGCTACACGAAGTGTGTTTTTCGGAGGCTTGCCGTGTCGTTCCATCGGAATAAACTTCTTGTCGAGGCCGACGTAAAAGGTGCCTTCGTACAATGGGGCAACATATATACTCACAGTGAGGTCCGGTTGTTTCTCAATAAAAACTGTTCATCCACAGAACGTAATGCAGGAATATTTCGTGTTTCCCCGGCTAACAATGCGAAACTGGATGAGGAAGACACTGACAGCCGAAAGCCGGTTGTCGATAGCTGATGGCCTGCCATCCGCTTATTCAACATTAATTTATTTTCAACTTCATGGATCATGAAACCTTTTCAGAAGCAAGGGGTTTATCTATGTCAGAGGTGGCGGAAACGCGAAACTCTTTAGCCAATAACTACTTGTAAAAAACGGGCTCAACCTAAGAGACAAAGACGATGGGGAAAACGATTCTGATCACGGGAGGGGCGGGATTCATCGGGTCACATTTGGCGGATATTTTGTTATATAAGGGTTATAACGTCGTAATATTGGATAATCTCTCGGAGCAGGTACATGGGAAGAAACGGAGCCGCCCGGCCTACCTGAATCCTGAAGCGGAACTCATTGTGGGGGACATCCGCGACCGCCAGGCGGTGAGAGAGGCCTTACGCAGTGCTGATGCGGTCTTTCATTTCGCGGCGAAGGTGGGAGTAGGTCAGAGCATGTATCGGGTCGAGGAATATACCGAAGTAAACAGCCTGGGCACGGCAATCCTGCTTGAAGAGATAATTAAAAGGAAAGAGCCCGTAGAAAAACTTATCGTTGCTTCGAGCATGAGCATTTACGGGGAAGGATGGTACCGTGACGATTCAAAGGGCACTGTGGCCGGGGGAGTGCCGAGACCCCTTCACCGGCTGAAAAGGGGAGACTGGGAACTCCGTAATGAACAAGGAGAGCCCCTGATTCCCGTAGCAGTGACGGAAGACAAGGCGCCTTCGCTGGCATCGGTTTATGCTCTTTCCAAATATGATCAGGAGCGATTATGCCTGATGGTCGGTCAGGCTTACGATATTCCCACCGTGGCGCTCCGCTTCTTTAACGTGTATGGAAGCCGCCAGGCTCTGTCCAATCCTTACACAGGAGTGCTTGCCATCTTTGCAGCCCGCTATCTGAACAACCGTCCTCCCATGATCTTTGAAGACGGAAATCAGCGCCGCGACTTCGTCTCCGTTGCCGATGTAACCAGTGCCTGTCTGCTTGCCCTGGAAACCGGTGCGGCAAAAAACGATGTGTTTAATATCGGCAGCGGACAAAGTTATACGATCAATGAATTGGCGCACAAAATGGCCGGAGTTATGGGTAAAGAATATGTCGGAACCGATATCACTCAAAAATACCGGGTTGGCGATATACGACATTGTTTTGCGGATATCACCAAAGCACGGCAGATTCTCGGATACCAACCCCGGGTACGGATTGAAGACGGCCTCCGGCAGTTTGCCGAATGGCTGGAAGAACAGGTTGCCGTCGACAGAGTTAACGAAGCCAGAACAGAACTGATAAGCAGGGGCTTAACGGTTTGATACTTAAGTGAAAGATTAATGATTATAAACGGAAATGGAAACGGCAGGAAATCGCCTGCAACCGGCATCCTGGAATGGTTCAGAGTAGGGGAGTACGATCATGTGGAACAGGCCGTTTCCGATCTGAGAGAGCTTGGGATTACTCACCTCCGTTCAGGCATTTCCTGGGCAGACTGGTATACGGAAGAAGGCCGGGAATGGATCAGCTGGTTCATTCCCCGGGTATCAGGGGAGTTAAAGCTGTTGCCCTGCTTTACCTATACTCCTCCTTCGATCGGTATCGAACCCAAAACTTCGTCTCCTCCGGCCAATCCGGATGATTTCACATTCTTTGTTGCGGAGATCCTTTCTTTGTTCGGCCGGCACTTTGAATGGGTCGAACTTTGGAATGAGCCTAATAACACAACGGAATGGGACTGGCGGCTTGATCCGCATTGGGAGATTTTTTCCAGAATGATCAAGAAAGCGGCATCTCATGCAAAGAAACAGGGGAAGAAAGTGGTGCTGGGAGGTATGAGCCCTATTGATCCGAACTGGTTAAACCACATGTTTTACAAGGGAGTCATGAAAAATATCGATGTGGTAGGCATCCACGGCTTCCCTGATGTGTTTGACACAATGTGGAAAGGCTGGCGGGCAAACCTCGCCGGGGTCCAGGCCGTACTGGACAACTATAATTCAAGGATTAAAATCTGGATTACCGAGTCCGGCTTCTCCACCTGGCAGCATGATGAATTCCGCCAGCTCAAAGAGTTCATCGATGTTTCTCAAATGCCCGTAGAGCGGATCTACTGGTATTCGCTCTACGACCTCGATACCGGCGTTTCTACCATTGACGGCTTTCATATTGATGACAGGGAATATTTTTTTGGATTGAAGCG
>CAZNHE010000102.1:0-9973 GCA_964572735.1 uncultured Chitinophagales bacterium
AGAATCAGCCGGTTCGATGTCGGTCAGCGGATTGATGGCCTCTCCGCTGACAAAAGGTTTATTCCGGGGTGCCGTTGGAGAAAGCGGCGGTTTATTCGGTCCGCTTGCACCGGCGCCACTTTCGGCCGGTGAAAAGGAAGGAGTCAAGTTTGCAAAGATGGCAGGTGCTAATTCCCTGGCGGATCTTCGGGCCATGCCTGCTTCCGAACTGCTTAAAGCCACGGCGGAGAAGGGGAGTCCCTATTTCTCTGTGATCGTCGACGGTTATTTCCTTCCCAAATCGCCGGAGCAGATTTTTGTCGCCGGCGATCAGGCACACGTTCCCCTGTTGCTCGGCTGGAACTCCGAAGAAATGAATGGTCAGGCCGTTTTGCGCGGCAAGGAACCGACGCCCGATAATTTCGTAAAGGCTGTGAAGGATCTTTACGGGGATAATGCCGATCAGATATTGAGTCTGTTCCCCCACGCTACGAAAGAGGAAGTCACAGCATCTGCAACGAGCCTTGCGGGCGACAGGTTCACAGTGTTTGGCACCTGGAAATGGGGTGAACTGCAAGCCAGAACAGGCGGCGAACCGGTCTATCAATACTATTATTCGCGTCCGCGGCCGGCAATGAATTCGGATACCACTAAAACGCCTGCAGCCGGAGCCGTCCATTCAGCGGAGATCGAGTATGTTATGGGCAACCTGCCGACCAACCGCGTTTATAACTGGACTCCGGATGATTACAAAGTTTCCCACATTTTCCAGGGCTTTGTTGCCAATTTCGTGAAGACGGGCGACCCCAACGGTCCCGGCCTGCCGACCTGGGAACCGGTCAATAAAGGCAGCGTCCATGAAGTGATGCAGATAGACGTCCACACCCGGCTTCGGCCTGCAAAACACCGGAAGCAATTGCTATTTTTGGATCAGATTTACAGTGAACAGGAGAAATAGCAGTGATTGATGGATAAGTCCTCATAGTTGAGGATTTGAATTTACCACAAAGAACACCAGGGGAAGCAGCAGGTTCACGGAAGAGATTGACGAATGAGATTGAGATAGCAGGCAGAAGGAATAAAAAGAGTCATAAACGGCACTTTGCGATCTTTGTGAAATCCTCTGTGTCCTTCGTGGTTATTCGAGAGTCGAAAGTTATCGGGTGTGGGCTGTAGATTTCCTCAGTGGAGATAACCACTGTCAACCAGCCGCCGGTTATTCTCCTTTCACAATAAAATTCGCGGTCTTTACCGAGTCGGAGCGGGTGCCGATCATTACGGACCACACCCCGGGCGGAACGACTTTCTTCATATTGATATCATATCGTTCCAGCTTTTCCGGCGTAATCTGGAAGGTGACCTTTTTACTCTCGCCCGGTTTCAGAATCACATGTTTAAACCCTTTCAATTCCTTAACCGGAGGGGAAACCTGGTTGTAGTGTTCGTGCAGATACATTTGTACGATTTCCTCGCCCGCCCGCCTTCCGGTGTTGGTGACAGTGGTAGAAACAGTCAGTGAGTCATTCGTGGAAATGCTGTCTGCACTTAACTGGGGAGCCGAATATGAAAACGTGGTATAACTCAGTCCGTAACCAAAAGGGTAGAGTGGCGAGTTTGGCACATCCAGGTATTTGGAAGAGTATTTATTATTCGGCTGAGCAGGACGACCGGTATTCAAATGGTTGTAGTAGACCGGAATCTGGCCTACATCGCGGGGAAAGCCCATAGTGAGTTTCCCGCTCGGGTTGTAATCGCCAAAAAGGACATCGGCCAGGGCGGGTCCGCCTTCGATGCCGGGGAACCATGCCTCCAATATCGCCGGAACATGGTCGTTCAGCCAGGTTATCGTCAGGGGACGCCCGTTCATCAGTACCACGACGACCGGCTTGCCCGTCTTCATCACTGCTTTTACCAGATCAAGCTGATTTCCGGGGATGCCGATTTTGGAGCGGCTGGCAGCCTCTCCCGTCATTCCCCGTTCTTCGCCGATCACCATGATTACCACATCGGCACGGCGCGCAGCAGACACCGCAGCGGAAAAACCCGATCTCGAAGTCCCTTTGATGTCGGTGCCTTTTACGTAATCGACCCTGGTTCCCGAAGAAACAGCGTCCCTAATGCCCTGAAGTACGGTGACGACATCCTTGGCCTGACCCGCCGCCGACCATGAACCCAGCAGATCTTCCTGATCGTCGGCGAGAGGACCAATCAGAGCAATCCGGTGTACATTCTTCGAAAGGGGAAGCAGGTTATGCTGATTTTTCAGCAAAACCATCGATTTCCGGGCCACTTCACGGGCCAGCTTCCTGTTTCCTGCATTCAGGATTGTCCGTGCTTCCCGCAGGGAATCGCTGTAGGCATAAGGGTTATCGAAGAGTCCGAGTTTAAACTTGATCGCAAGAATGCGGCGGACGGCATTATCGATTGTTTCCTCCTTTACCTTTCCCTCACGCACGAGCTGCGGGAGTTCATTCAGAAAATAGCCGCTCATCATATCCATATCCACGCCCGCCTTTACGGCGCGCAGTGCTGCCTGAGCAGAATCTTTGGCCACCTCATGATGGCGAAGTTCCATGATGGCAGTGTAATCGGTAACGACAAAACCCCGGAAGCCCCATTCATTGCGCAGCACCCGGGTAAGCAGGAAATGATTTTCTGTAGCGGGAACCCCGTTCAGCGTGTTAAAGGAAGTCATGACCGTGGCGGCTCCGGCGTCAACGGCGGCCTTGTAAGGCGGCAGGTAAACCGAACGCAGGCGGCGCATCGACATGTCCACTGTGTTGTAATCGCGGCCTGCTTCCGCAGCACCGTAAGCGGCGAAGTGCTTGACACAGGCCAGAATGGTATTGGTTTTGGAAAGGTCGCTTCCCTGAAAACCATGAACAGCAGCCGCTGCGATTTTGGATCCCAGATACGGATCTTCGCCTGCTCCTTCCATTACGCGGCCCCACCGCGGATCCCGGGTGATATCGACCATCGGGGCGAAAGTCCAGTGTAACCCGGCGGAGCTGGCTTCGGCGGCTGCCACACTATCGGCCTGCCGGATCAGATCCGGATCCCAGGTACACGACTCTGCGAGATTGATCGGGAAAATGGTGCGAAATCCATGGATGACATCATATCCAAACAGCAGAGGAATGTGCAGACGTGTGCTGTCGACCGCCAGATGCTGTAACTTGCGTGTATACTTCCATCCATAAGCATTAAAAATAGATCCCACTTTTCCCTGCTTAATCAGCTTTCGGTAGCCGGTCCGTATAAAAGGTCCCGTCTGATCCATATCGCTCGTAAACTGGGTCATTTGGCCTGCTTTTTCCTGCAGCGTCATTTCAGCCAGCACAGAATCTGCTTTGTGAAGAACATTTTCCGCGATATAAGGCCGTTGTGCGGGCGGTACGTTGCCCGATTCTGCCCGGTTATTCTGGCGGCAGCTTACAATCGCCAGACACAGGAGGATGAATACCGGAATATAACCCCGTCGTTTTTCTGTTTTACTCCACATAGTCGGATAAGATTAAGATCGGCTGAAGCACTGCCATAGAGCGATGCAACATCAATGAATTTATTTTGTCATCTAAAAATGACGGGTATCGTCCTCAATTGCAAGTGACAATGAAGTACTTTTTCTCCGGCCGGCGAATCCGGGTGTTATGGGAAAATGGAGCAAACGACGGGTTCGTATTTTTCTTCCTTTATCGTGAGCCGGCCGTAGGAGGGGAGTGGCGAATGGAACCGTGAATTTGTATGTTAAAATAGCGGAAGGACATTTCTATGGCTGATTTTTCGACAATCACACATACGTACAGGAAACATCCGGATCTCTGGTCAGAGATATGTCGTGGAAATAAACAGGCCTTGTCTGAAGTATTTCTGCAAAATTATGATCATCTTTATAACTATGGCCGGAAGATTTATAATGATGAACATATCGTGGAAGATGCCATCCAGGATGTATTCACAACGATATGGCAGACGAGGGAACGGCTGGGGACCGTCTCTTCAATCAAAGCCTATCTGATCGTTTCTCTGCGCCGGCGGCTGCTCCGGATGCTTGAAAAAGAGCGTGCGGCCGAACCTGTCGGGATGGAATGGCAGAAAATCACACCCGAAATCCGGTTCGATGTTCAGGAAGTGGTTTTGGGTGAAGGAGACGACGAAGTCCGGCATCAGGCACTGACGGAAGTCCTCAACCGGCTTCCTGCACAAAAAAAGGAGGTAATCTACCTTTATTTCTACAATGGTATGGACTATGAGGAGATATCGCTGATCATGAATCTTCACATTCAGACCGTCCGGAATTATATGTCGATGGCGCTTGCACGGGCAAAAGATATCATCCTCGAAAACGAACTCCCCCATTCTCTTCTTTTACTCGTTACCGGCATGATCCTTTCGCTGACAAGATAACGTATGGCTGCCCTCCGGACTTGTGCCGTTTCTTCTTTGTCCTCCCAGGGTACTCCAATGCCATTGCCAACACTATGTTTTTTCAAATCAGCAGAAGGCTTTTTAGGGTTTTAGTTTTGCAGGTATAGTCGTGGTTCGCCATGGCATCATGAAAAGATATATGACAAAAAAATCTTATTATTCAGAACTTTTTATAAAAGCGCTATTTTTCCCCGGTGGAGAATGATATTCTACCATATGCATGAGAACGTCTTCAAACAAAAGTCGGAAATGATGAAGAAAAATCATTTTTATTCTATGACGGGGATCATCCTGCTGGGCATGATCCTCTTCCTGATCCGCCAGTCGTCTTCCGTCCGGACAACGCCGCCCGATCCCATACGAACACTTTCAGAGGCTGAATGGCACAGGGTGCTTGCAGGCGGGCATCGTATGGGATCCGACTCGGCATCTGTCACCCTTGTGGAATTCAGCGATTTTCTTTGTACTCACTGTAAGCATTTCCTGGATGTACTCGATTTGTATCGCCAGGATCATCCCGGTCAGTTGCAGATAATCATCCATACGTTTCCTCTTCCGCAGCATCCGCTTTCTCGTAAGCTGGCCGCCTCGGCTGAGTGTGTCGCCAAAATGGGTAACTTCGGGGAGTATTATTCCCTGTTGTTTAAAAACCAGGATCATATCTCGCAACAGCCTCTGGATAGTCTTGCAAAGGTTGCGGGAGTCAGGGATATGGATGCTTTTCATGGCTGCCTGCGTGAGGATGCCACTATAAATGAGGTTAGGCATGACTGGGAACTGGGCAGGGAAATAGGATTGATCCAGACGCCTACTATCATCATCAACCGGGATATGTATTCGGGCCCGCTCACCTACCGGGAATTAAGCCAGGCAGTGGATTATGCGCTGGAGAAATAGGCTTCCATTCAAGCCCGGCTTTTTCGGCTGTCCCTGCATCGTTTTCCCCGGATAAATGAACCTGTTCCCAATGCCGGATTTTGATGTTCCTGATGACTTCAACAGGTGTTTTGCCCGAAGTTTTGCAGCATCTTCATAGAGCAGGCCTCCCTGGTTGTTCAACACCACGACTAAAATAGTTTGATATATCTGTATCGATAAGCAACAAGTTTTTAGTCCTCTTCATTAATCAGTCCATTTGTGATTCATAAATATTTCTGACCCCTTTAATGCTGCCGCTCCGCCCTGGCTCCCAGCTTCCTCGTTTCACTTATCAAATATTAAGGCTATTATGGTTTACAAATATTCTCTGAATCCATTATTCCTAAACTATGGCTGATAAAAAAGATCTTGATTTCACATACAGTACTATTGATAAGATTTTTCGTCTCAGCATGGGGGAGACGGGAGATTTCAGCGGGGCGATGTATAATGGGGATTTTTCGATGACCCTGGAGGAGGCTCAGGATGCCAAGCACCGGTTTATTGTCGAGAATCTGAATATCACCCCGGAGAGCCGTGTGTTGGATCTGGGCTGCGGCTGGGGACCCATGGTTACCTACATCACCCGGCAGGTCGGTGCCCGTTGTATTGGCCTGACGCTTTCCAGCGGCCAGGCGGAGGCGTGCCGTAAAAACGGACTGGAGGTCTACGTGAAGGATTGCCGGAATGTGAAACCGGAGGATTTCGGCATGTTCGACGCCGTAGTTTCCCTGGGAGCTTTCGAGCATTTCTGCTCGGTCGAGGATTATAAGGCCGGCAGGCAGGAGGAGGTTTACACGCAGCTTTTCCAGTCGGTGCACGACCTGCTTCCGCCGGGCGGGCGGTTTTATCTGCAAACGATGGTATTTGGCAAAAACATGCTCGAATACGAGGATATCGACATCCATGCCGATAAAAATTCGGATGCCTACGTGCTGGCTCTGATGGAAAAGCAGTTTCCCGGGTCATGGCTGCCCTACGGATCGGAGATGGTGATTAAAGATGCCGCTCCCTGGTTCAGGCTGATCAGCAAAAGCAGCGGCCGGCTCGACTATATCGAAACGATCACACAGTGGGAAAAACGTTACCGGAAATTCAATCTGAGGAAATACGCTGAGTTCCTGTCGCTGGTGCCGAAGTACCTGACCGATATCAACTTCCGGGGGCTTCTGACAACCAGCCCGAATAAAATTTGTTTCGAACGCGAACTCTTTGATCACTTCCGCATGGTGTTCGAGAGGGTGGATTGAGGTGGAGGTTCTTGTTGCATCGGTTTTACGTTAAAGATTGTTAACCACTTGTTTATCTCGATACCTGCTTATTATCATGTGTTAGTTGCATATGATAATAAAAACAGGTCGACAACGCGGCCTGTTGCAACGCAATGCATAAAAGCGCGAGGGGGATACGACAAATCCCCGGAACGATACGCTTTATAGGCGAGTACAGGTTTCAATAACATAAAACGGAGGAAAAAATGGCTGAAACAATTCCAACGAGTGCATCCAATGCCGGAACGGCAAGGCTGGTGTATATCCTGTATCTGGTCGGGCTTGTTGCCGGGATAACCGAAATCGTGGGCGTTGTCATGGCTTATCTGAACCGGGACGAGGCTCCGGAATGGCTGAAGAGTCATTACCAGTTTCAGATACGCACCTTCTGGATCGGCCTTCTGTATGCCATTATCGGTATTATTCTTTGCACGGTCATCATCGGCATCTTCATACTGATCTTCTGGGCCGTCTGGCTCATCATTCGCTGCGTGAAAGGAATGCAGCTAATTGAGAGTCAGCAGCCGCACCCCAACCCCATGACGTGGATGTTTGCGTAAAACAGGGGCTGGATGTTAGTTGGCCGGCGCAGAAGGCGGGTGTCGATTCCTGCTACCACACCCGCAAGGCTGTGAATCTGTCGCCGTTTATATAGCCCACAAAACCCGACCACATCCATTTCCCTTCCAGGTCATTGTGCTGTTGATCCTTGAATCGACCGTACAGGAAAACGTTGTTATCTACCCAATCCGGGTTCAGATTGATCCAGACGGTCCCGTCCTTCCCAACAGAACCGGAAAGGTCACCCGATCCGGTCTGCGGACCGGTTTCTGCCTTGCTATGGGATGACTCCAGCTTCCACGACCCGGTGATCTGATACTTGTACCGGTCGTTGTACGCAATAGTATCTTCAGCGGTATCTTTGAAGTGCAGAGTCAATGTTCCCTTCACGATCGACGCGCCTGTTGAGTCGAAAGCTGCATAGGTGTAGGTTGATCCGGAATGATGACTGCCTGTGAGTATTGAGCATCCCCAAAGGAAGGTGCTCCCCGCAATGAGTATGGCTATGCAAATCCGTTCCATGGCAATTATTGTTATAAGTGCTTTGTCTTCCGGTCGTGTTGTGGTGATCTGAAATAAACTAAGGATGATTGTCTTGTCCCCCATCGATGAGAGGGGACATGGGAGGACAAAACAGGCAAAAGACAGTTAATCTTTAATAAATCCAACCAAACTTATTTGATAAGGCTTTTTCTCACAACCACTTAAGTTTGCTATCTTACTAATACTGTCCTGCCTAAAACCTGTATCCCAGACCGATTGCCGGACGAAGATGTTCCCCAGCATTCTTTTGTCCCATAGAGCCTTGAATACTGATTGACGCTCTGACATAAAGCAAATCCGAAATATCATG
Organism: uncultured Chitinophagales bacterium; assembly: GCA_964572735.1. Classification (GTDB taxonomy): domain Bacteria; phylum Bacteroidota; class Rhodothermia; order Balneolales; family DATFMH01; genus DATFNI01. Next base: position 8,011 of record CAZNHE010000102.1, read on the forward strand.
GCTGATACCAAAGCTTACGGCGAACAGCGAGTAAGATCGGAATACCTTTCGTGGAGCCGGCTTGAAGGGATATGGTGCCGGTGGCGGGAAACCAATTTCTGTTCTGTTTAAGTGAACGAAATATCTTGATAAACCGGCTCCAAGTTCTGCATTTAAGATGGGGCCGTTTAAAAAGAAACCTGCCTGGATTGTCCCGCCGTAACCAACACAATCATATTGAGGTGCATCTGTTGTATGAATCTTATTGCCTGCAAAGGACTTTGGCTGATAGAAAATACCAACTCTGCCGAATAGAAAGAGGTTCCTTTTTAAGTGAACAAGATTATTCTTATACGAAAGCCCGATACTCTTGCCGATGTCATTCGAATATTGGCTGCTTGTCAGTGGTGCCGATCCGGTGAGATTTAAACTAAGTGATTGCTGACCAAAGGATACGACCGGGTAGAGGAAACAAACCACAAGGGCCAATGACACCGGAAATATGGTTGAAGCAGATGGTCTCATAGTGAAGAAGTCTTTACCCGGACTGCATCGGCTTGCCCATTAAAAAAATGAGCAATCAGACGATAGCATACCGGATACACATCTTTCGGCATGTTAGAATGATTTTGTGCTTATAAAACAACATTCTAATTATAAAGTTGAAAGGTGTCAAATGTTATATCTATGATGCTTGACATTTGTCTCTCATGGTTGCTTCCGGGACAATCCATTCTGCAAATGACAGTTTATATCCGAAGGATTAACCGCAATGTTCACAAAAAAGAATACATAGTGGCCTTTGTGTAATTACATTGTGCTCATTGTGGTTAATAAAAAGCGGCGATAAGGATTACTAATGACATGTTTTACAAAAATTGTCATTTTCCAAGCACTTGCCAATGACATCTTCGTATTCATTGCCGTCAGCTTAAGCTGACGGATTGTAAGATATCCTGTAAAATGGGCTTTAGCCCTGCAAGGCCTTCCATATAAAGGGGTTAAAGCCCAATTGGAAAAAATTTCTATCCGTTGGCTTCAGCCAACGGCAATACGGCAATACATAGAAGTTTATGAAAAGGAAGCCATCTGACCCACACTATTGTCATTCTCATCAGAGATTATCCGCCGTGGCGGATAGTGATGTTGCGATGATCAGGATATACGGCAGAATTGGTCAGTATTTTCGTATGGATCTACCGGCTCCTTGTACCTCAGGGGCAGTGCATACTCTTTCATCGACAAATTTCCTGCTCATGCATCCGGCCAGTACAAATGCGATGCCGGATACAGCCAGAGCCTCGAATATGGCTATCCCATCGGTTTCGCTGAGGAATATCCGGGGGAGATGCACAATCCAGACCCATGAGAAAACCATCAGGCCCGATAGCAATGCTGCCAGGCGGGCTGTTTGCGGGATGAACAGACCGATTCCGCCGACAATTAATGCCGTTCCGGCGAAATAAGTCCAGAATACGGCGTTACCGGGAAACCATCCCGGGAGCAGAGTAGCCACGAACCGGGAGAACATGAAATGCTGAATCCCACAGATAATCATAAAAATTCCCAGACAGAAACGACTGAGAATAATGAATGCACCCTGCGAATTGATAAACTTCCAAAAAGGAGTATCGGGTTTGTTCCCCATTTTCGGAAAGATGGCAGCTACAGCCCAGGCCCCGCCGAACAGAGTCAACGCCTTGCCGGCATTGGTCCATTCTCCTGAGAGAAAGGAATCAGTGGCAACGATGGGTATCTGCCGGACCAGAGCCCACAGAAAAATCAGACAGCCGGCAAGAATGGCCGCCTCGCGTGCCTTTTTCCCTGAGATGACGGCAACACCGATCACTATAAATACCGCTCCGGACAAATATGCCCAGATAAGCTTTCCGGGAACCGGCACCGGCCAGGAGGGAGCACGTCCCGTAATGAAATCTCCGAAGATAAAGTGTTCGGTCCCCAATCCGATTAAGGCGACGGCGAA
>CAZNHE010000103.1:0-9922 GCA_964572735.1 uncultured Chitinophagales bacterium
TGTCAAAGCAACCGGGAAGGGAGTAGCCACGATCACCGCAACCGTCAACGGGGTGTCCGGGTCAACGGTCATCGTGGTGAAGTAGCCCGAAGCCCGGGATTTCACCAACCCATATTCAGATCTCTGTTTGGATCACTTTTGCACCCGCTTTTCGGGAGTAGTGTTTCAGATAGTATGCCTGGAGCTCCTTGCTCAAAAAGACAACTTACCTCTTTTCTTGGATTGTTTCATCTCCTCCCCCTGCCCGGGCAGGGGGAGATCGGGTGGACAGGCAGCTGGGGGTTCGCCTTCCAAACCAGGTAATTTGCGGGTATAGGCCTTCTTGTTCATGGCGAGGTTGCCCAACGGAACTCGTACCGATTCTTCTCCCGGCCTGCTCGACCTCACGCGCAGTACCCACCAAAAATCCCGGTTTAGTTGTTTTATTCAGTTGGTGGTATAGAGCATTGAACAAACCCGATAGCCATAGTTCAGGTAAGTGAACCCGCCCCGGTAACGAGGATCTTTGCTCAGTACTTTTGAACGTCACCCATGAGTGCACGATAACGATATTTGGTGACTCACACGACATAGCACCTCAGCCGATTTACCGTATGAGATCCTTTCCGCATTTGCCTGTCCATCTTAAAATATACATCCCACCATGGACTTCTTGAAATGCCGAAGTTTACACTCAAGGTGCAGGGTCTTAGACCCTTTCCCGATACCAATAAAAAAAGCCGGAAGACCTGATCGATCGGCCGGCTTTCATGTTTTTTTAAGGCAAATAACCCGTCTTTACCGTAGCCCCCCCGGTACACCTTTGCATATCCGGCTCACGGCATCGTGGCTGTGCAGGCTCTCCAGGTGCACGCAACGGACTACGAAATCTTTGACAGCCTCAATCCGGTTGAGCTTGTCGTAGAGCAGGCGGGCCGCGTCTTCCACAAATTTTTGATAGGCCCCGTTCATTTCGGCAAAGGCCTGTTCATCTTCACGTTTTACCATAACCTGCGTCTCGGTCATCAGGGCTTCGCGGGCCGCATCGACCAATGCCTCGATCGTCAATTCCCCGGAAAGTTCTACGGTGATCGAGGCTTCACTGCGCTGACTGTGAGGGATAGCAGCTATATTTCGGGTTTCACGGGCATGTTCGGCCAGTTCAAACGAGCAGGGGCAGGCGCTGCTATATTCGAAATTCAAATGGACGAATTGCCTGACTCGTCCTTTTTCATCCATCTGAGCTTCCAGGGCCACCGGGTAATATTGAAAACCTTGTAAGCCCGAGCGAAGGCTTTTCTGGGCCAGAGGATAGTTGAAGCGCAGCTGCAAATAGCTGTTGCTGCTCTCAAGCTCGTCCTTATAGCGTTTCAGGATGTATGGAAGTACATCCCGGGAAAACACCTCGTCCTTAAATTCATAAAACGTGCGCACCAGCCGGCTCATATTGATCCCTTTCTTGCCGGCCGCCAGGCTCACGTAACCATCTACCGCAGTTTCCAGTACAATCGTCCCCCCGTCCTTCTTCTGATAAGTCAGGGGCAGTCTGAAACCGGATATACCGACCTGCTGAACCGGTACATTGGCTCCCTCAATAGAACTTGAGGGCCCGTTTTGTACATCCGGTAACGAACGCCTGTACTCCGAGGTTATCGTGAACGTCGGATCGTAATAGCGTTTAATTCCCGTTTCTGTAATCATGTCAATTCATTAAGTTCTATTCGGCTTTCTGATAAGAAAGCCTTGTTTCATCTAATCTGCAATCTGATTGATATTCGCGCGGATCTTCACCTCCGCCGCAGAACCTGTCCGTTAGTATATAACCATTGCCGAAACCTGTCCGTTTGTCAAACTCATGTACTTATGAAAAACACGGCTGTTTCCCGCAGATGAGCCGAAGCCAACCGGTTTCCAACGACTGGTACGGTCGGTCATTCACCCCGGGACCATTCCTTATTATTGGTAATAAAGTGTCAGGCCAACTACTCCCTTATCGGGTTCATGGGTCAATCATTTCGGGCCTTCGGGCAGGTTTCACTCCGTTTAAGTCATTATGAATTATACATACTTTCGAACAGGCTGCTTTGTCGATCTGTCAGATTACATCCCATACTTATGTTGCCGTTTGGGGCTTTTTTGATAATCCCGCCCGCTATTTTTAACGTGCTAATCCCCTGCGAATTATACAGATGGCGTTCACTACGAGAAGGAAATTCATTTCCCGGAGATCACTAAACCACACCCCGGAACAGGCAGGCCTTTTATTTGGACGGATGCGAAGCCGTTTTCCCGAAGTATTTGGGTTAGTTCGGCACTGCTATAGGTACGTCCGCCGGTATGCAGATACAGATTTATTCCCATGAAGGATGATATAGCCTGAGCAAGTCGGGATTTACCTTTCATATCTTTAATCTGATCAAAAATGACGAAGATGCCGTTTGGGTTTAATGACCGGGCCGCTTTTTGAAATAACCGGCGGTTTGCTTCTTCTGTCATCCCGTGAATGATGTTAAAGGCAAAAATCAGGTCATAGTCTTTATCCCACTCCATACTCATGAAATCGCCGGCTATGAACGAAATCCGATCCTGCATATGATGTTCGCCGATGCACTGATCGGCATATTCCCGAACCTCCTCTGCGTCCAGTATTTCCGCCTTGAGACCGGGATGCCTTTTGCACTGCCAGATACTGTACAGGCCATGGGATCCTCCAAGATCCAACAGCTTTTTACTGCCGGACGGCACAGGGATTTTCCCGGAAACCGGCTCTGCAGTGGTACGGGCGATATCCATCATAGCCAGCGTAAATAAACGCCATTCTTCTCCGGTAAAATTGGTCAGGTTGTCTTTAGGACCCGATCCGGCGCGTAAAACATCCTCCAGATTCTCAAATGCCCGGCCTTCCATGCCACTGAACAGCACGTAATGCCGGATATTTTCGGGAGAATCTTTGCTGAGAAACTTCTTTCCGTTTTTGGTAAATGCGTAGGCATCGCGTTTTTTTGCCACATAGCCCAGTGCTTCCAGGCAATCGAGAGTCAGAGTCAGCGCCTGCTCGTTCAGATTCGTTTTGCCGGCCAGCTCTCCGACCGGCTGAAACGTGTCGGAAAGTTCGTCTGTGACGCCGGTTTTCACGGCGGCAATCAGTACCTGGCTGAGCCCGTGGCTGACACTCGAATCAAATAAAGGCTGTGGAATGACACCCTTTTTCAGCAGCATCTTTTCCACGGCGGTAAACTGGTAGATCATGATCCTGGATGATTTATGCTAATGTTTGCGGGAAACCTTTCACAAAATCCATTGGAGGTACCCGCAGGGGCCTCATGGAAACCGATCCTGGGAAACCTCTTACACTCGAAATAATCCAAAAATCCGGATAACTCAATTTTTTCCCCCTATGCGCACAGCATTGCATACCATATTCAGTCACCTGAGGAAGGCCGCCTCATCCTCCTCCCTCCCGCGGGGATTTAATTGCTCCGCCATCATTTTCCGCACCTTCTTCTGAGGAGTCTTCAACTGTTCCGGATGTCTTCCCGGAATGATCCTCGTCTTCCTCCTTCGTCTTTCCCTTTACCCCGGAACCGTTTACGCTGTTACCGTCTTTTCCAATAATACCATCTTTGAGGTTGTGAAGCTGGCGGGCATCATCCAGGCTGATCGGATAATTCCCATGCGGACGTTCTCCCAGAAGCTCCAGAAGCTCATGGGCGCCCAGGACTTCTTTCTCCAGAAGGGTTTGAGCCATGGTCTCGAGCTTATCACTATACTTGTTCAGCAGCTCACGGGTCCGCTTATGGCTGGCGTCGATAATTGTACGCACGGCGTCGTCGATGCGCTGAGCGGTGCGCTCCGAATATCTTTTGTTGAACCCGAAGCTCCCTTCCGGGTTTTTGGAATCCTGGTAAGATACATAACCGAGCTCTTCACTCATTCCATAGATCGCTACCATGGAGAAAGCCATCTGGGTGATGCGTTCCAGGTCATTTTGGGCACCCGTAGATATCTTTCCGAAGATAATTTCCTCGGCTACCCGTCCTCCCAGCAGGGCACAAATTTTATCGTTGAGTTCTTCCCGGGTCATCAGGAACCGGTCTTCCAACGGGGTTTGCAGGGTGTATCCCAATGCAGCCAGCCCGCGCGGCACGATGCTGACCTTCAGCACCGGATCGGTATGTTCCAGGAACCAGCTAACGATGGCATGCCCCGACTCATGATATGCCACTACTTTACGCTCATCAGCACTGATCAGCTTGTTTTTCTTTTCCAGGCCTGCTATCACGCGTTCGATGGCATCCTGAAAATCAATCATCTGAACCTCGTCCTTGTCTCTGCGCGCCGCCAGCAACGCCGCTTCATTACACAGATTGGCCAGTTCGGCACCTGCAAAGCCGGGCGTCTGTGATGCCAGCAACCTCAGGTCGACATCTTCCGCAAGCTTCAGCTTTTTGGTATGTACTTCCAGAACCTCGACGCGGCCGTTCAGATCCGGCTTATCGATCAGAATCTGGCGGTCGAAACGTCCCGGGCGCATAAGTGCAGGGTCGAGCACGTCCGGCCGGTTAGTCGCCGCCATCATGATCACTCCCTTTTCAGTCTTGAACCCGTCCATTTCGGAGAGCAGCTGATTCAGAGTATTTTCACGTTCGTCGTTCGAGCCGACCATCTGTCCGCGGCCCCGGCTGCGCCCAATGGCATCGATCTCGTCAATAAAAATAATGCAGGGCGCCTTTTCCTTGGCCTGTTTGAACAGATCGCGGACGCGGGCGGCCCCCACGCCTACAAACATTTCCACAAAATCGGACCCGCTGAGGCTAAAAAACGGTACATCCGCCTCTCCGGCTGTTGCTTTGGCGAGCAGCGTTTTTCCCGTGCCCGGAGGTCCTACCAGTATCACCCCTTTAGGGATGACCCCGCCGAGGCGGGTGAACTTTTTGGGATTCTTCAAAAATTCCACCACTTCCTCAACTTCTTCCTTTGCTTCCTCCAAACCGGCGACATCCTTGAATGTTACCTTATTCTCTGCCTGTTTATCGTAAAGCATGGCCCGATTTTTGCCGATATTGAGCACCTGCTGGCCCGGGTTCATTCGCCGGAAAATAAATATCCAGAAGGCGATAATCAGGATAATGGGCAGGATCCAGGTCATTATCCCGCCGAACCAGTTATCTTCGATCTTGACATCATAAGCAACATTATATTTATCAAGGATCGGCCGGATGTCGTCCCCTTTGAGCATCGTGGTGGTAAAGCTGCGGTTGGACGAATCGCTGTTCATCTGCCAGATCGTATTATCACTTTTCGGAACCTTCACCTCTCCCTTTTGAACGGCTTCGGCAGTAAAGGTACCGTTGATATACTGGTTATTCTTGATAACGACGTGTTCGACGTAGCCTTCTTTAACGTAAGTAAGAAACTTGCTATACTCTATCCGGTTGGAATTGCCTGGAGAAATGAAATAGAATTGAATAGCCAAAAGGACCAGCAGCAGGACAACATAAATCCAGATGGGAAAACGAGGTCCTCTCGCCCCCTTGTTTCCTTTCATGTTATTCCGAATATTAGGCTTTGGGTTGTTATTTACAGGCATTGAAATAGGTTAGTGTATTAGATCCGAATGGTTGTCTTGTAAGATGTTATTCATCCGCTTGAGCACCCTGGTTATGTAATAATTACCGGAGATTAAAATCAACTCACAATTTGTAAACGTTTTGTTCAGTTTATTATTGGTTTAGGCCGATTAAAATCAGGATCGATCCGAATATACGAATTAAGGGAATGAATTGCGGTCAAGAAGGATGAAGTTGATTACCGGCTCACTGAGGCATCGTCGTTCAGGGGATATTCGTCACCGTTGAATGTCTGGACTCTGCTCCCTTCCTCCTTCGGTACAATTTTTCCGATAATGGTGATATCCACGGCTTTCTTCATTAACCGGTTTACCTCCTGTTCAGGTAGGGTGAAGAGTAATTCGTAATCCTCTCCGCCATACAATGCGTAACGATAACTATTCTCATCGAGTTCGCCGGCTACCTGATGGGAATACGGACTGACGGGGAAAGCAGCTTCATAAATCCGTCCGCCGGTCTGCGAGGCCCGAAGTACGGCTCCAAGATCATGTGCCACTCCCTGGCTCAGATCCGTCATTGCCGATGGAATGATCCTTTCGGTCTCAAGCAGTTCAATGATGTCCAGGCGTGCTTCCGGCAATAATTGCTTTCGAACTACTTCCTCATATTCGCTCAGATCGGGATGAAACGTTTCTTCCCCGGAATCCATCCACTTCTGCTTTTCCCGCAGTAGTATCTTTAAACCGGCGAGGGCCTCTCCCGGCTTTCCCGAAACACATATAGCATCGCCGGGCCGGGCACCCGAACGATAGGCAAGGTGTTCCTTTTTCACCCGCCCGTATGCGGTTACCTGAACCATCACCGCACCCCGGCTTGCCGTGATGTCACCACCCGCAATCTGGACCTTATAATCCGTCCCGGCCTGATTTAGCCCTTCATACAGATCTCTGATCATCTCCTTTGATATCCGGTTAGGAATGGCGAGATGTACCAGGAGCAGGGAAGGTTTGGCATTCATCCCCAGCACGTTACTGATGGCGGCCACCGCTATTTTAAAACCGAGATGTCGCAGCGGGGTGTACGTCAGGTCAAAATCCACTCCTTCCACAAATATCTTCCCGCTCAGGAGCGCAGCGTAAGGGCCGCCGCTGTCAACGACCGCAGCGTCGTCACCAATACCCCTGATGAGATCCGGATGATGATATCCCGGCAACGCTGCCAGTTCTCTGACCAGGATATCCCGCCCGGACTCTTCAATAGGTGTAAATGGTTGTTTTGACATGACCAATCTCAACAGATAATAAAAAAGACAGTTGTGCCAGATACAACTGTCTTTCAAAATGAGGGCAAAACCCCTGTGCAGGGGAAAGGGCTATATTCTTGGTTTTGCCGAATAGTTGATACGCAACGTGCCTGCTTCGCGAAGCTTTTGTTGTATATCATAAACGACGCCCATCTCGGAATTTTTATTCACACGCAACGAGACGATCAGCTTCGGCTGGGCCATCAGTTTATCATACATAAGCCTCGGGATGTCATCCAGATTATCGATAATCACATCATTAATCTGAACAGCGGTCTTTCCTTTATCAGCACCTGCCTTTTCAGGCCCGACGTAGATAAAGCTCACCAGGCGTTTTTGTTCGATCTTCTGAATATTCTTGGCATGAGGATACTCTATCTGCAACTTCAATACGTTCGTACGCATTACCGTAGTTGTCATAAAGAAGATGAGCAGGATGAAAATGATATCCGGCATGGAAGCCATCGGGATCCCCATGTTATTCTCGGATTTTCTTTTGAAACCAGGCATAATTATTCCCTTTTAGCTTTTAACTAGTTCCTTTATCCGGCTCGGCTTCCGACAAGTTCTCCGGAATGGCCTTTTTGATGTGTTCCTGCTTCTCGCTGTCATTCGGTAAAGATTTATAAGGAACCCCGTACAGTTGCCGGCTGAGATTATCCCTCAACTGGTCATAAGCCCCTGTAATCTGATCCATCACCTGAATAAACGTGTTATAGGTAGTTTGACGGTCGCTCTTAACGGAAACAATCGCTTTCTGAGGCGACTCGGACATATTCGGGTCCTTCCCGTTGTTACTCACAAAATCCACCACTTTCTGTTGGATCTGGGAAATGGTTGTCGGCTGATCTCCTACCAAAACGCTTCCATCATTCCGGACAAGGATCTTCAACATGTTGCGTTCCCTGATCGGAGGTGGTTTTTGATTTTTTTCAGGTTTGGGAGGTAATACCAGCCCGATCCCTGTATCCACATCAATGGTGGTGGTTACCAGGAAGAAAATCAAAATGAGGAAAGCGATGTCGGCCAGAGAAGCAGCCGGGATCTCGCCTTCTTTCCGTCGTTCTTTTTTAAGAAGCATGAATCCCTTTTACCAGTTCGTTTTAGAAATTGAAAATACCCCTGATGCCGGAGATCAGGATAGCCAACACCATCAGGGCAAGCATCACAAACATCGTTATGATACCTGCAGCGATGCCGCCGCCCGTAATGGCCAGGCTGATAAAATATACGACAAAGGGAATGGCCATGTATATGAGATTCCCGGCCCGAACTTTTCCAATGACGATATTTTTGATCCCGAATGCTATGATAATCAGGATGCTGATAATAATTAAGACAAAGGTTATACCTAACGAAATTGATACCATAATAAGTGTAGTTTAAATAAGCAGGTGTTGAGCAATGTCACAATAGAAGGACGCCGGATATGATGCCCGCCGCGTCCTTTATCCCGGTGCCGACAGGAGACTTATGACGAAGTGCTGCTCGTACTTATCGTTTTTCCTTCTTTCAGGTCAGAAATGGAATCAATAAGCACGATCGAGCTTTCTTCCATCTCCACCACGAGCCGGTCAATCTTAGAAGTACAATAGTTATATCCTATTTGAAGAATGATAGCCCCGATAAGTCCGCCTACCGTTGTCAAAAGGGCTACCTTAATACCACCGGCCACAAGAGTTGGAGAGATATCACCTGCCTGCTGGATAGCGTCAAATGCCTGAACCATCCCGACGACCGTTCCCAGGAATCCGAACAGTGGTGCCAGCGAGATGAACAGCGACAGCCATACAAGCCCCCGCTCCAGGAAACTCATTTCAATAGAGCCATAAGCCTGAATAGCTTTCTCGGCAGCTTCGACACCTTCGTCAGCGCGCAAAAGTCCGGCCTGAAAAACGGAGGCAACAGGTCCCCGTGTATTTGAACATAACTCTGCTGCTGCACCCGTACCGCCGGTTTGTAGCGCTTCCTTAACGCCGGCAATAAACTTGGGGGTATCGATATCGGCGCGGTTTAGGGAAATCGCCCGTTCTATAAAAACTGCCAGCCCAAATACCAGACAGGCCAGTACGGGCCACATGAAATTACCACCGTCGTTGAATTCCTTCACAAGGACATTGAAAATTCCGCTATTGGCTCCACCCGCCTGCAACAGGAATCCAACAATACACGACAAGGCCATAGATTTACTCCAATTGTTCGTTATTTGATTACAATCTTTACTTGATTCTGGAAATGATAGATTATTTTGGACTAAATGTCAAAGTCGCAAACTGAAATATCGCACAAAATTTTTCCCTGAAAGGGCTACCTGTCCGTGGTTTCTATTGCAAGAAGCGGTTACAGGCCATCCTCTGCAATTCAGAATATAGCCCGCATGGTAAACCGTAACGTCTGTACCGGTGATCTATTTCTTTCGGTGCGTCCGTCGTATTCCAGTTCTGCCCTGAGTAGGCTGCTGATGGCATAATTTGCCTGGATCTGCCACAGTAACGATGTTCCTGCACCTGCACCATTCGTCAGCTCAAACAGTCCGAGGCTCCGCGATTCTCCTTTTATCCGGTAAGAGCTCAGCTCCAGCCTTGTATACAACTGCCAGCGCTGTTTCCAGTACATGTGGTTCTCGAGCGTAAGCTCCACGCCCGTCAGCCTGACAGGCACCTCGGGCACCCGGTCTTCCTTCCTGGTGTAGCCCGTTGTCAGCGTGGCATGGTCGGCAGCCGAAAACGGGAACGTTATTCCCGGTCGCCATTCAAACCCGGTAATATCGTAATTGCGGCTGTAAAGGCTCTCGCTATTCCTCCGGTTCCGTATCACCAGGAATTCATTCTCCAGCGTAATATCCTTCCCAAAGCGGTAGCGCCCATATATACGCCAGGTTTGCTCAAACTGTTGGTCGATCCCTGCCGCACGGTCTTCCTGCCGGCGCACCTGATCTGCCGACAACTGGATAGTGTACCGGGGTTCGTCGGGAAAGATTTCCAGTTCCTGATGCCAGCTGATCTGTTCGTTCACCGTGGTTGAATCGTTGCCGAATTTGGAGAGCCGCATCAGGTAAATATCCGACAGA
>CAZNHE010000104.1:0-9865 GCA_964572735.1 uncultured Chitinophagales bacterium
AAACCAGATCCGCCGCCCGCTCCCGAAACGTATAATGCGTGTTCAGGTATATGGGTTTTTTGCCTTTCACATTCTGGGCATTCGTAGTTGCCACCCCCATCACTGCCGAAAAAATACAGATGACGAGAAATGCGCCAATCTTTTGAAGTTTCATGGAATTATGCATCGTATTTTTCATTAAGAACCAATACTAAGTGAATACGTGAATTTATTAAATGCAAATAACTAATATCCCGGGTTTTGTTTGATTCTGGGGTTCTGGTCTATCACGGCCTGAGGTATGGGGTCAAGATACATATATTGATGAAACGTGTGAGGGTGATTTAGCGGAACTACCTGATAGGTCCATGTCCCACTATTATCTGAGGGACTAGTGTTGGTAATCTTCATGGCATGATGATCCTGATTCATGACTTTATCCGCGGTTTTCCATCTTATGATGTCCCAGAACCGCTTATCTTCATAGCAGAATTCCACATTTCTTTCCTGATGAATTTCCTGCTCCATCTCGCTCTGCGATAAACCGGGAGATAAATCGGGCAGGCCGGCTCTTTCCCGGATTTTATTGACGGCACTATATACGGATGCATCCGGACCAACCGCTTCATTCTCAGCTTCCGCATAACCTAACAGAACCTCGGCATAGCGAAAGTAGATCCAGTTCGCGCCACTTTTGGCCCCTCCACCGGGCCGTACATTGGGATTTAATTTCTTTTTGGAATAATACCCTGTGTTGCCAACGTCACCTGTGCCAAAATCTATTTCATTATCGGAAGGATGTACCTTATTGATCCAGGTGTAAATAGTATCCGGCTTTGACATCCAAGCCATATCGTAGGGCGCCCCGTTATATACGATCCAGTCATAAAAACGCTGACCGCGATTCACATACGGATTTTGAGGATCGTATCCGGAACCCGGGTCATTAATCGCTTTTCCGTTAGCCATATAGAACTGATCGACTAGTTCCTGGGTCGGATCGTAGTTGCCCCAGGTGTAGTAGGCTCCATTTATCCAGACCGGTCCGCCATATTGTTCGTAACTTGAACCCTGAGGAGTGTTGGCAACAATCTGCCGGTCCCATATAACACCTGAATTGTATTCATTGTCCGGATACCACAATGTTTTCAAATTAGGGAATAAAGAATAAGGATTGCCATTGCCGTAAGTTGTAATAAATTTTTTGAATGTTGCTGCCGCATCGGCCCATCTGCTTTTTTTGTAGTTCCCAAACCCACAACATTTGCCAGGGTTGGAGCCAACGGCCGGAACGGTCGCATTATACGCGGGGCTTGCCGCATATAATTGCACCCATCCTTTTAGCATTAAAGCCGCCCCCAGGGTAGCTCTTCCTGCATCCGGATCCCCCTGATTATATTTGACTGCCAGATACCCGTCGTTTATAACCGAATCTAACTGAGTAACGATAAAATCAAAGGTCTGTTCATATGTGGCCCTTTTGTGATAAATCTGAGTACTATCCATCGTTGCTCTGTTAAGCACAGTAGTTATTATAGGGATGCCCCCAATAGCTTGCCATAGCCGCGAATACCAAAAAGCCCTCAGAAATCTTGCTTCATCGATCCGCTTATGCATCCAATCAGAAGTAAAATTCTTGGAATTTTTCTTGACCTCACTAATAAAAGTATTACATTTCCTTATTCTGGTATATGTATTTTTCCACTCAATAATAGCGCCCGGACCCACAGCCCGCCCATCAAAAATATTACCATCATAACTTTCAGTGGTAAGAATGCCTTGTTTCCATTTCCAGGAAGGATAATAATAGCCCGCATCATTAAAGTCGGTAAAATTATCAAGGCTTTCGGGAGAGTTATACAGTATGTCGAGGCTTCCGTAAATATCATTTAAGAAAATATCTGCGGTAGATTCCGATTTCCACTGTGTGTTCTCCGTTAACTTCACTTTATCTGTATTATTAAGAATATTATCTACACCGTTACACGAATAAACCGTGATTAATATCACTCCCGCGATCAAGACGTTAACGATACTTCTTGTATTAGTCATGGCAGACCCTTGTTGCATTATTGATTAAAAAATTTAGAAATCTATATTTACTCCCGCCGTATAGATCTTTTGAAGCGGATAATTGATCGTTCCGCCGGTCGTCGTAGACTGAGGATCTATAAATGAGAGTTTACTTATGGTAAACAGATTTTGCCCGGAGAAATAGACCCTCAGGCTTCGGAGATCAAGTTTGTTGGTTATGTTGTGTGGAATGGTATAACCCAGTACGGCCGTTTTCAGCCTCACATAGCTGGTACTCACTTCCCAAAAATCGCTGGCCTGATTGTTATTGGCGGTAGGAGCCGAAGTAGCCCGTGGATAAAGGGCATCCTGATGATTGGGGGTCCAGCGATGGTTGTAGTACTCATAAGCCGTATTACTGTCGTTATTATAAAATGGCATCGTATGGAATCCCCGCACATCCGTACTCGATAGTGCCGATCCCTGAAAGCTCAGACTCAGATCGAATCCCTTCCAGGAAGCGGTGGGATTGAAACCGAAGGTAATTTCAGGTACGCTGGGATAACCTATCGGAACATAATCCTTGTTATTAATAACACCGTCTCCGTTCATGTCGGCATATTTGATGTCGCCAGGATGTACATCACCGAATTGTTTGACTTTGTATCCGTCGGCGGCATCTATGATCCCGTCGCCGTTTTTATCGTCTGCGGTAGTGAACAATCCCAGGGCATGTAATCCGAACGGAGTATTGTAGGACCTGCCGGTCCTTCTCCGGCTTGGATCATTAAAGGTCGCACTCGTCTCAAATATCTGGTCCATCTTATTTTTTGCATAACTAAACGTGCCTGTAAAGCCTAATTGTAAGCCATTACCCAATTGGGTTGTGTTAGCACTAATAGTCGCCTCAAATCCATGGTTTTCCATGATACCGGCATTTTCTTCCGAGAGAGCCAACCCATATTCAACAGGTACAGTAACAGCCGGAGGTAATAACATGCCTGTTCTTTTTCCATGAAAATAGTCGAGATCCACTGTCAGTAAATCATTCCACAGATGCATATCCAGACCCACATCCGTTTTTGTAGATATTTCCCATGTAATTTCAGGATTCGATTCATGCGGTATGTAAGATCCCTGAACCAGACTTCCACTTCCAAAAGCGTAATCAGCTCCGACAAGATTATATCCATTCAGATATTGAAAAGAGGTACCAGCCAGATTCCCGGCTTTACCCCAGGATCCTCTGATTTTCAGAAAATTGATGAAAGACGGAAGTTTTATGAATTTCTCTTCAGACAACACCCATCCGGCAGAAAAAGCAGGGAAATATCCCCATCGGTGCCCGGGTGCGAAATAAAAGTTGCCGTCATACCGGCCTGTGACCTGGAATAAATATTTACCCGCATAATTATATCCCAGTTCATAAACGAAGCCAACCTGACTTTCCGTTGAATCGACGCCGGCATTATTGAAATATTGTTTGTTAGAGGGACCTAAACTTAACTCATCAACATTAACGGCAAAATGATCACGATGGGCGGAGAAAGCATTATATTTGCTGTTACGTGCCTCTGCAACCAGGAGTCCTGTGACGTGATTTTTGCCGAAATCGCCCTGATAATTGAGATAGGCCTGATAGGTAAAGTGCTGCGCTTTGTAAAAGCTTTCATCCAGATACGTATACGCAGGCACATTCCCTTCAGAGGTAGATATGCTTTTCGTATAGGTAGGCGGATCGGTTGAAAGGTCCTGCGTATAGAAATAATACGGCCTGTGGTAATTTTTACTAAAAATATGATCAGGATCATAACTAAACGCCAACTTCGCACTCAATCCTTTTATGAAAGGGAGCTGTTGATTAATCATGATTTTGGTTAACAACTGGTTATTATTCTTGTGCTGATAGCCACCTGAATTAATGATCCCGATCGGCGAATTACCGGCATCCTGTCCCCAAAGGCCATTGCTGTAATACAGGTTCGCTATGGGTCTGAACTTATTTCCCGATCGGAAAAGTTGATAGGTAGTTAACCCCGCGTCGATATCCCCGGTATGCTCTATTGCCCCAATCACAGAAAGATTAATCTTGGTAGTCGGGGTTGCCTGTGCATCTAGATTAACCGTATAATCATACCTGCGGTAGTTAACATTGTAGAACATGCCATCCTGATTAGTGAATCCAAGTGAGGCATAATAATTTATTCCACTCGTGCCGCCGCTCACTTGTAAACTCGTTTTCATCCTTGGCGGGCTTAAATTCTCGAATTGTTTCCCCGCATTGTTGGATATAGGATATTTATCAGGATTTTTTGCATTTAACTGCAGATAATTAGCAATCAGATCTTTTGAATAAGGTAGCGTCTTGGAACCAGGGTTCTCATTTAAATAAGCCTCATTCGTCAGTTTCATAAAATCCCGTGCATCCAGCATAGAGGGATAATAAGTGGGGTTGGAATACCCATACTCGGTATGTAGTGAAAAGACAGGTTTGCCGGGCTGTCCTTCCTTGGTGGTTATTAAGATCACCCCGTTTGCGCCGCCCATACCATAGGGAGCCACTGCTGCTGCATCTTTCAAAACACTAACCGATTTAATGGTGCTCGGGTCTATCGCGCTAAGATTGTCTCGCTCAATACCATCGACAACAATCAAAGGCTGACTATTCCCGGTAGTGGATACTCCCCGAATATGGATATCGGGGTTATTCTGACCCGGCTGTCCCATGTGCGACGATATACTTACCCCCGCAACGTTACCCACTATTGAATGTGAAATATTGGCTACCGGCGCCTGCGCAAGTGCCTTCCCTTCCACTTGACCTACTGCCCCGGTCAATGTCGCCTTCCGCTGTGTGCGATAGCCCACCACAACCAATTGCCCGCCACTAACACTCTGGATTTTCAGTGCGACGTTAATTTTGGGTCTTCCATTTATAGGAATGGTTTTGGTTTCATATCCTATATAGGATACTACCAGCGTATCCTGAAGGCTTGGCACACCTAGCGTATAGTTGCCATTTTTATCGGTAGCTGTACCAGTCGTGGTTCCTTTAACCAGTATGTTTACTCCCGGAAGCGGCTCATGAGTATCTGCGTCCGTTACCCTTCCTGATACGCTGTCCTGTTGGATCAACATAGCAGACAAGGGTTTTATCATATTAACCCTCTTAACTAAAACAATCTGATCATTAGGCGAACCCAGGGCTTTTATATCTGTTCCCTTCAATATCCGGTCAATGGCATCCATCACTGAAATATTTTTCAGATTAACGGTAACCTTCCGATGCGGCAGGCTTTGTTTATTGTATGATATACGGACCGGCACCATCAATGAAATAGTCTTAATAGCCTGCTCCAAAGTGACCTGGTTTAAGGAAACGTCTATTTTTTTGTTATAGACGGATTTTCTGGTTAGTCTGGCTGTATACCATCTCAAAGGGACGAAATGTGTTTTCCTGTTGCCGTTATTTTGCATAGTCATGCCCTGTGCCATACTGATACTTCCTAAAAGAGAAAGAATGGCGAAAGTGAATCCCATACGTTTTATCAGCCGACATTTTTTGTCTCTGTTTATCATAGTTTTTCCCATTATTACTACCGATTTTGTCTTTTATCATACATAATGACCGAATAATTCTTCCGGTCATATTTTATGTCTAATGCCAAAGCAATAGCATCAAGTACCTCGTCCATAGGTTCACGATCGATATAGGTTGCAGTGAGTCGCCGTGTACCGATGGTTGAATCCTTAAGGGTAATATTTAGGTCATACCATCGTTCCAGCTGAGGGATCACTTGGGTGAGGGGGGTATTGTTAAATACAAGTTTTCCCTTCGTCCAACCCATCCAATTCATAAGGTTTTTGACCCGCGATACCTGCACTGTGCCATCCTTCTGCAAAACGCCTATATGATGAGGAGGTATAATCGTCCCTGTGGACGGGGCCTGAGATGATCCGATCTCATTCATCACAACCCGTCCCTCTGTTACAACGACTTTTGTATGGCCATATTCAGGATATGCCTGAACGATAAACCGTGTACTCAGATCCCTGGTAACAGAATGACCTGCATGAACCAGGAAGGGTTTTCCGGCTTGGTGTACAACTTCGAAATACGCCTCTCCCTGCAGGTATACGTCTCGGGTAGAATCAGAAAAATGATCAGGTATTTTCAACCTACTGTCGGCATTGAGCAGGATCCTGGTCCCGTCAGACAAATGCAGATGAATTTTTTCTCCTTTGTAAGCAGTCACAACCCGCATCGTCGGAGGAGGTGCCTTTTGAGGTATATTTTGAGGGCTGAGAAACAAGAAACTGATCGCGATGACAGCAGCTACAGTTACAGCCACGATCCCCCATTTATAAATGTTTTCCGCAGGGCGGGAGACGCCTGACCGGATTCTTTTCTTTCTGCTCGTCGGCAGTATATAAATATTACCCTGGTTACGGCTCCCTGAAAAGCGCTTATCGTAACGACGAAAACGCTGCCAGCCCTCTTCGATATCCCATTGCTGTTTCTCTTCAGCAGGAGTATTCCAAATCTTTTGCAGACAGGATATCTCGTCTCTTAATTCCGGATCAGAGGCTATCCATTCTTCAATGGATCTTTTCTCTTCCTCACTACACTCGCCAGCGAGATAACGGACTAACCAACGCTCATTTAGATCATCCTGCATCTACATACTTTTAAGATTCTAATCACTGTTATCACCTCTATATACCGCATACTTCCGGTTTACCCTTACAGTCATGGCAATGATAAATTGATGGTTTTGGTTTTTCGCCCCGATTTTCGGGTTCATAATGCACTGCAAAAGAAACATGTACGACAGGGGATAACTGATAGATACTGCCTTCCAATTTACCCCTAGCCCGGCGTCATTCCGCAGGAATAAAAACATGGGCCTGAAAAGATGACGGCGTATCAATTCCGATTGCCGGTAATATCCCGTGAGGGATAAAATATGGGTGGAAAAATCCAGCCCCCTTTCCCAATGCCGTACCTAAAGGCACGGTGTGGCGGGGAAAAATCAATCATGTTCTACCCATATAACGTCCCTAACGGGACGTACCCGGCTTTGCAGAAGATGATCGGTTAGGTTTGATGCCAGCCTAAACCATATGGCATATGTTTGGTGTCTGAAGGCGCATGATGGCAGAGAATCGATCATATTCTATCAATATGAAGTCTCTAACGAGGTGTGCCCTCGAGCCTGGTATCAAATCCGACGTGGCCCATCATGTAATCCTCTGGATGGTTCCTGCGCCTCGATCTTCGGGGCATAGGAAAACGCAAAACTCTGCCTCCCGGATATCGGAGTGAGGAATAAAATGACACTACAGTTGGATAGTCTTGTCTTCTGGCCGATTTTTCTGATTGGCACAGGCTCGGCCCAATCAGCCTTTCTAATTCTGTCAATGCACAGGGGTAGGGATAGGTTGTTATTTTATAATTAACGATGCAGCATAACGATAATGCCGGCGATGACAGGCAGAAATTCTGCCAGTTGAGCGCGCAGAAATTTCAGAGACCTGCTCATTTGCGTCTCAATTGTTTTAATTGACAAGTCTAATATTTCGGCTATCTCACGATATGTCAATTTATCCTCCCGATGCATCAGCCAAATCATCCGCCTGCGTTCGGGTAAGCGTTGAATGGCTTTACGAACGGAATCTTCAAACTCTTTACCCTGGTATTTCTCTTCCGGATTTACCCTGTCATGATCCGGAAGCGTCGATGGATCCTCCAGCCAGCATTCATTCTGAACTTTTCGATGTGCCAAGCATTTAAGTGCCTGATTTTTTACTGAGCGATACAGATAAGCACGTAAGGTTCCTTTAGGGTTCCATTTTGTACGGTTTTCCCAGACTTTCAAAAAGACATTATGTACGATATCCTCCGCTTCTGCCTGCTTTTTTACGAATCTGAACGCAAACTGACACAAGAGGACATAGTAACGGCGGTACAAAGCCTCAAAATCGGAAGCATTGTCATCACGAATGCCAAACATCAGGCGCCGATCCTCATCGTCCCGGATGTCTTGATTTTCCGGAAGGGGACACATCACTAATTACGTCATCTGGTTATCACAAATTTTTCTCACTCCTTTTGTTTTGCTGCGTTCAAGCCATAGCACAGAAACAAGAGGTGATAGCTTCATTCTCATAATCATTTCTCTTTACTAAGCTACATACGAAGGCAACCCAAAACTGCCGATGTATTAACATAAAAGCAGTAAAAAACATCTTGAATCCATAACAGCCACACCTGTAAACCCGTGTTTGATGTACCTACTGCGCAAATGGTTTTGAGCCTGGCGCGATAAGCATACCACTTATATTTACCTAAATACTTATTCTTTTTATTAAAGGCAATATTTTTTTGTTGCTGCCCGAAACAAACCGACTCCACAGAGATTCGTACGGACGTTTTTCTACTTGGTAAGTTTAGCAAACCTTTTAGTCGATTGATTATCAATACCTTGCTAAGCTTCTGCATTCTGAGAGAAAGAATGATCGTACTTCTCGTCTATAGTATAAAGCTTAAATAATAATTTATTATAAATACATATGTTATAAACACATATTTATCTATATTTTATATAGATCTTTAGTCATTGCTGTTTTTCATGGATCTTATTGCAAGAAAACTCACTAAATCATCCCAAAATCTTGCAAAAGATGATTGGCACTTCTCCCCTAAA
Source organism: uncultured Chitinophagales bacterium (assembly GCA_964572735.1). GTDB lineage: Bacteria > Bacteroidota > Rhodothermia > Balneolales > DATFMH01 > DATFNI01. The sequence continues at coordinate 8,700 of CAZNHE010000104.1, forward strand.
AACCCAACACGACTTTTTAGTCCTCTGCTCACCGATTTTAACGATCCCGGCCATGAGCTGGTACTGCTGACCGGCGGAACTGCCTGGAACCATTTTCAATCTGAGTTTGAAAGGCTGTATTCGCAGACCGGCCAACCCATGGTGTCGATTCGTCTTAATGGTGGGCCGCGAGCCACTCAAACATTTCTATGGCTATGGCGATGAGAGTTTGGCCGAGGCACAGGCACGGGATCCATATCTGCAGTATTTTTGCGGGGAGGTGCATTGGCAAAAAAAGAGAAGGAGAGCTCTTCGCTTACTCGGTGCGAATGCATCCGGAGCGAGACAAAGGTAAGGTAGTGCTCTCCGATACCACTGTTCAGGAAAACAACACCACGTCTCCCACTGATGCGAAATTGTTCCAGGAAGTCCTTAATGGGAGCAATCACATTGCGAAAATCGAGAACATCGATCAGCGTTGAACCCATCAACGTGCGGGTAAGGAGCTGTTGCGTGAGAGTTACAATTCCACCCATTCCCAGCGGGCGAAAAAGGCCTACAAGAGGTTACACGCCATCGCTGGACGCCAGGTTCAGGAGCTTGTACACAAATTAGATCCCTCCGCCCTGACCCACTATGAGGAGTTTTTGCAGCAGTGTCGCAGGGCCACCATGCAAGGGTGCATCGATAAGAATAAAATCTACAGCCTGCACGAACCCTACCGCTTGCATTGCCAAGAGCAAAACCGTATGAGTTTAGCAATGAAGTAAACTTGCTAATCCATTCAAACCAAAGGATTGTGGTGGGCGTGGGGACCTATATGGGCACCCCCGTGGCAGTCAAACCATCAAATCCCTACTCGAATCGGTGGAGCAGGCCGGGCAAGAGTTGTCCGAAGAAGTTGACTTACGGCCGGGGTGGACGCGGCAAGAAGACCATTAAAGAGGTCATGGGAACCACGCCCAATCAAAGCCAGAGCCTCAATAAACGCCGGCGAGCGGGTATTGGAGAGATTATCAGCTATCTGAAAAGCGATTATCACGCGGCTCAAAACTATTTATACGATCAGGACTCCTCGCAAATCAACGCCACATTAGCCGTAGCCACCTGGAATATGAGGAAATGGACGGGGAACGGGCGACAGATTCTGTCGGATCTTACAAAGATGGTGTATGCTATGTTTTTTC
>CAZNHE010000105.1:0-9624 GCA_964572735.1 uncultured Chitinophagales bacterium
ATGCATATAATGTAAGAAATAAAAGAATGCCCGTGAATTTATTTTTCCTAATGTGATTCACCACAGTGTCATTTTATGCGAGGTTTAATCCGACTATTTTATAACAAAGAGCAAGTCCATTATTGTCCCACATGAATCCTTTTGGACGAGGAATGTTGCGGAGTTCAATGTATCAGGAGCAATTCCCCCAACTATTGGCGACGGTGATATCTCTGAAAGCCTTCGTTGTCAGTCGGATGGCCCCGATAATTGAGAGCACCTCGCCACAACAGGAATGAGGTGGTTGCACTGCCGAATCTCCATTACTTGATTAGTGCCATTTTCTTTGTTCTTGTATGCTTACCGGTCGTCAGTTTATAAATGCAGATCCTGCCGACCAGGTTAGAATCACTAAAAAGATGCTGTGGCTATCTGCCGGCATGGCCTGATGGTCGATGGGTGTTGATACCAGCCGTCCCAAAATGTTGAAGGCTCTCAGGATGACTGTGGAAGCCTCTTTCAAGGCAAAGCCCGATATCCGAGGTCGGATTAAAGGGATTGAGATAATTTTACTTCAGTTCGATCTTCTAGATGATGCCACCTTCTCTAAGAAATATCGGGATTTTGAAGCGGAAGAAATTGAAGAACGCTCAAAACCTCATTATAACCCGCGTTCATAGGCGCGATACCTGGTTATATTTTTAATCAGATTTTTGTCTGATTAATTCTTCGAATGGTATCATGAGGGATCCATAAAACCATTCCTTTATCGATCTATCAAAAGCAGTTTCCGCACCCCAAGTATCGGAGTCGACCCTCCGGGCCTCATCAGGATGATGATTAGCATCGTTTTTGAAACACTACCCAACAACCTCCAAAATAGTCATTATAGAATAAAACCTTTATATCATCATCAGCCCAACTTGTTGAGACGTTATCTGTCAGGAAAGGTTTATGGTTTCCGAGTATTCTTTATGCCATAGGATAAACCCTAACAAGGTTTTTGCGCCGGAAGAGTCTATTATTCCATCGTCGACGTAAATATTTATGTCGGGATTTGGCAATATTTCACGAAGAACCGGGAGATCGACGATGCCGGCCATAGAATCATAATATGCGTAAGCCTCTCTCCTGACGGATTTCCATCCGGCATTGTTAATGTCGTAAATACGATAATAATACAGGTTCCTCCGATCTCTTGTACGGAGCCTGGATAGGCCGGTAAGAAGAGAGATACGATGCTGCACCTTTCGAAGAGGGGAAGGCTTCAACGGGTATGGGATCGGATTGTTTCCATCTATCGGTAAATGAGCGATTTTGGGAAATTTCCTGATGATAAGATCTCTCTGAAGCTTTCGCTCTGAAAGGGTGCTTGCCGGCATCCCCCCGGCCAATGCCAAAACATCATCCGTGACAAATGGCATCACAGGCCAGAGAGAAGGAGCAAAACGCCTTAGTGTTCCCGCTATATGATACCTCAATCTGTGCATGAAATGGAACTGCCACACCTTTTGAAATTCATATCCGGGTAGTGCATGATAAATGTCCTTTAACTGATTATTTATCTCATAAATCAGTTCAGATGTTCGTGAATCGGGAATAAGCCTTTGGATTGACTCCGCCCGCAGTCCCCATCTGTTAAGCCGCCTGAAATATTTTTCAATGTCAAATTGCCGCTTATCCGGATCGTACGCCCATTTCATTGCCGTTCCACCTATTACAGGATCTCCTATAAATCCGTTAACCAGAGGTGAGACAGGATCCGGCATCTCCTTAGCCAAATATCCGAAGTTCAGGTCATTCAGGCCATTTGCCAGCTGTTCATTTATTATCTGACACCGGGCAAGTTCCCGATATTCATCATAACCTATAGCGATGCGCGTTTGCGGCCACTTCAAAGCTTTGCAGGCCCTGCGGGCAATCCTGAATTCCTGATCCGACGGATTACCAATCGTATAAACGGCTTTTGGAGTTATACCGAGCAAGTTCAGGTAAGCGGCTATGGTTCTTGAATCCAACCCTCCGGAAAATAATAATGAAAAGGATTCATCATGCAGCCGGCCGAATGTTTGCAGCAGAACCTCATGAATCATTTCAATATGGGCACTATAAGGCAACCCGAAATAATCATCCGACACCGGTATCGTTTGCTCTTGTCTAAACGATATATTTCCTTCCCTGAAACACAGAATCTTTCCAACTCCGAGACGATGAGATTTTTCCCACAGTGTTTCTCCCAACACCTCGTGCATATACAACAGATGGCCGATCAGGCCTTTCAAATTGAATCGCTTTCCAATTCCCGGGTGAAAACAGGGAAGTTCGGGGGAGCTGCCGATTAACAATGTCCCGCCATTATGCGCAAAATAGCATGGGAATAGGCCCAACCGGTCCGTTAGCACATAAGATGAGGCTCCGTCGCACAAAATAGCGAGAAAGTAGCCGCTGTATTTAGCCAGATCCTGCAAACCCCTCTTTATAAAATGATCCGCAATTATATGCGCGTGATTACACCTCAAGTCATTTCCGGCATCAATATGACCTAATACAAGGACCTGGATATTTTCTTCCTTATATATTGATAAAGGTGTTGCAGAACCCGTGTTCCAACAGCAAGCGAACACTCCTATTTTATCGTGATGAATCTGACCGGGATAATGCTTCGCAAAATACCCCTCCAGGAACTGTAAATAGCCGGTTTTCTCTTTTACGTCAGGCTCGATGATAGCAGCAAATGCAGTCATATTACGCAGATTTGATAAGGCGTCCTCATTCAGTTCACGGCACTATGTCCCGGATCTTTATAGTTCATTGCTTTTCTGTATAGTTTTTTTGCCAGATTTCGCCTGCGGCTATCCAGCGGCAGAATTTGCTCACGTATCGTTTTTTTGCTGACCAGCCTGGAGACAACCCTGACCCAGGGTTCATCAATATCTCTTTCATTCGCTGCGGCAAGAATTCCTTTCCAAAAGGTCTTTGTACGATCGCTAAGATGTTTAATATTCTTTAGGTTCTTCAACAGATCATTGTCATTCGGAAAACATGATGGTATTTCGTGTCCGGTTGCCAGAAAACCGCATATGGTTCGCAGGCATTTCTCACATTTCCCGCAATTGCGGTCTTTATGACTGCCCTGCCAGCATACCCGCAGGTTTTCGACCCCGGTTTTCCATGCTGCTATTTCCGCTACTTTCCAGACCCTGTTATGCGAAGCACCGTCGTGCATTATCTCAAAATCACCTGAACTCAATAAAGGATCTGCGATGGGGGACGAACCCCAAGGGACAGGAAGCGAGTCATATGGGAATGAACTCCCTACCAGACATACGCCCGCCTGTTTTTTTAGATTATTGAGTGCCGCGACCAGGGCTGCCGCATGCGTATATTCCCAGTTCACTTTTGCAATTTGTCTGTAGTTTGTTCTCATGCTGCAAATCGGAATATTGAGGGACATTAATGTCTCCGAGGCCTTTCGTTTTGCATTTGCAAATGCTTCCGCATCCCGGAGCGGGATATCGAAGCCATGAACCATGGCACCCATTTTGATATCCTGTGAGCGATGGCTCCACTTCTTCTGGCTATGCCGCCAAACGGTGAAGGTAGCATCGACTCCTCCCGAGAAAGCACATACCGCTCCGGGTTTGGGTGTTTCGTCTTCCCTGACCTGATCTGCCATGATCTCAACCCTTGTATAAAGATCCGGCAGCCATGCCTGCCAGACGGCCTGGTATTCCACCAGGTTGCTTAATAACTTTTTTGATACCGAGCCTTTTACCACGATATCCCGTTTTTCCAGCATGGCGTCGAATAACAGGGCAAGCAAGTAGCTATCGGAATCTTTCTCCTCCGGAAAATCATCTATTGCATCCATCTCAAACCATAATGACTGATGGGAAAGGACGCGCCCTCCGTCACGCCATTCTATCCGGCACTTCCGGGTTAATGTTTTACCATCAATTTCGTGAGGCAACGGTTGTAGTTGAATGATCCTTTCCATTATGATGATGATATAAGATTTTGTCTGTTTCTTTACCTTTTGAAGAAGGATAGACCACCATGATCACGAAGATCCCACAATGTACACAAAGACAATCACATAGTGAATATTGTGCAAATAAAGTACCTCCAAGGAGTCGGATATTTCAGCCTATTCAAGCACTTCCTCTGCCTCGGTCCAATGGATTTTATCGCTCAGATACTTCAGACATGAATCAAATACGGCTTTGTTTTTGTAATAAGAATTCGGATAAAAATAAACCTCCTTATCTAAAAGATAGCCTGCGATGCACATGTGTAAACGATTGGTATATACTTTCTCGAATTTGTTGACAATATAAAGTACATACCGCGTCAGCAGGCAAGTGAGATCTTTCCCTGCGTAATATCCGAATTTGAAATAGGACGAAACATCGACATTATATTTCCGCTCATAATTAACGGCTGTTGCTTCCCTGTCTGTCCTGAAGCAATACAGGCTGTTACTATGGGCAAGCGCCTTCGATACAGCGGTATACAGACTATAAAATCCTTTATAATAATTTCTTAGGGCTTTGGCGCCGTTATACCAGTTCACCCTCAGATCATTAATATCCAGACCCAGAGCCAGATCATTATAACGATAAACATTAGCGTACGGGGCCTGTTTGGAAACATAAGCATAAGAAACATCTTCCCTGCAAAACAGATGTACCTTCGAGCCGAGCGTGTTAAGCAGATCGGAACATCCGCTAACGGTATGCGGCAGCAGTATGAAAGCACGAACCTTGTTATGGTAGGCATCGATTATTCTTTCCGCCTGACGATAATTTGGAATTAAATTGCCTCCTCCTCCGTAAACCAGGATATCTCTATCGGTTATACGCTTTATATCAGCGTACCCTCTGATTTCCAGATTATTTTTCTGAAAAAGCTGAAAGGTTGACGAGGCGATCAGGGCATCTCCCACATTACCCGGATTAGGCACAAAATAAATGACACCTTCCCCTTCATTATAAATCTGCCTGATCAACCGGAAAGGATTAACGCGATCAACCGAGTAATCATCAACCTCTACCCCTTTATCCATACGCTCCTTTTTTCAAAAAGATATGCTTCACTTATTTTTACTAAGCTAATACATAGCCGATTGATATTCAACAAGGGCCTGCAAAACCATTCCGTTGTCAATCCATCAAAAGTAGTTTCCATATCCCACACTTGTGGCTGTCATCCTGATTTATTCCGTGTCAGCGGAATGAGCAGGATCTCGTCATCCACAGGCACAGCGTCATCATATGAAGTGCCCGATAAACGGTGCATGCTTTGAAAACGGTGTGATCCGGCTCTGTTTCTTTCGCCTCCGGTGTCCCGGACGACGCCCCGATTATCGAGGTTGGACCTCCGGACCTCGTCAGAATAACGTTCATTGAAAAACATAGGATGACGATCAAGAACAAACAACGTTTTTGATGAGGCCCCAGCCGGCTGTCATTGCCTCACTTAATCAGTGTCATTTTCTTTGTTTTGGTATGCTGGCCGGTCGTCAGCTTATAAATGTAGATCCCGCTGGCCAGGTTGGAGCCGCTAAAAACGATGCTGTGGCTGCCTGCCGACATGGCCCGATGGTCGATGGGCGTTGATACCAGCCGTCCCAGAATGTTGAAGACTTTCAGGGTAACCGTGGAAGCCTCGTTCAAGGCAAATCCGATATTGGTAGTCGGATTAAAGGGATTGGGATAATTTTGCTTCAGTTCGATCTCCCCAGGAAGATTGCTTCCGGTACCTTCGTCGATTGGAGTGAGGGTATTCTCTTTCGCCAGGGAAGAGGCGATCCGATAGGTAACCGAGGTCTGTGCAGGTATAGGCACGGCTTTTCCACTGCTTCCCAGCAAATCAATCATGATGTTCTGCGTGGTAACGTGAACCTGATAGTCAATTTCCCGTGGAGCAGATAATTTAACCGCCTGGGGATGATCAAAGGTGATATTCACCATCCCTCCAAAGCGTTTCAGGTGAATGACACTGACTCCTTTGGTCAGGGATGTGGAAGCGGGGACCGTCGTGTTGTCCACCTCCAGAGTGATCGAGGTCCGACCGGACTTATCGCTGCCGTTTTGCAGAAACACCGGGATCATCTCCCAAAGCTCTTTAACCTGGTCCTGCCCGTTGGAAGTGAGTGTGCTTGTTACTGTTACCCCTGTTTCATTGATCTGAAACGTACGTCTATAATGTACTTTGCCCTGTATGGCTCCATTGGGAGCTGTGCGTCCGCCATCACTATTTGAACTGATCGGGCCGTTCACCGTTACCGTGGCCTGGGTGCTGTCGGCATTGACTTCGGCAACCGCCTTTGGAAACCGGTTGCGGGCCGAACTAAAAGGTTTGCCCCCGCCGTTCACCCCGCTGATGGCATTGTCTCCCCACTGAGTCCAGTTGTCCCAGGTGTCGTGCACCCCGTTGCTTTGATAACCGGCCGCCACCCCGTTGATGACTGTGCCGGTGGCCGGGGTCCAGAACGTGGACAAGGCCCCCCCGCTCAATCCCGACAGGGTCCCGGTCGCCCCGCCCCAATTCGACAGTCGTCCGGTGTGGATGATGGCCCCGTAGTTTCCGCCTTTTGTCACTACAAACGTGCACGAATCCGGATGGGTCACATTATTGGAGAAGACTTTGATGAACCCGGCTTTCCGCTGCCACGGCGACAACAACAACGGGCTGTTGTTTCTCTTCAGGGAGAGGATCTTCTGATAGAAACCCTTCTTGTAACCATCGTATATATAGATTTGAGCACACATATCATTAATCCAGTGCTGATTATGGTCCGCCTTCCATATACGGGGAGCAGATGAAGATTTCAGAATATCGGTGAAAGGAGCCGGAATCGTCGGCCGGTAACCTGTAAATCCTTTTTGGAGGATCTGGGGAATTCCCATCCGGATTGTCGAAGATATCATATCTTTTATGTCCGGAATTTCCCCCCAGCGGTAACCCTCATTAAAGTTTTCCAGCAGGAACAATCCGTTATCCGAGAGCATGGCATCACCCACATCGCGCAGGTAATCCCCCCATTGATCGTGTGAGACCGGACCGGCCGTAGCCGTGCTGAAGTGTGAGGGCCCGTTCCAGTAGCCGTCCGGATCCGGAACACCCAGATAGCTCTTCAGCGTCACGATTTGATTCACCGCATCAATCACCGGCTGGTAGCCGGAGATCATCGCCACCCAGGTGTAAAAATACAGGTCGATCCCGTCATAGGTTGCATCGAAACCGTCTCCATGACCCATATAGCCGGCATGATAGAACCAGCGCTTCAGATCCCGGTCGGTATAGGCCTTGGCTGCCGCTATATCTGCCGGATCGCCCGTCGCCTTAGCCATATACCACATCCCGACCAGGGCAAAAGAGTCCATATCCCCGAAGATGCCGGTGGGGCCCCATTTAATAATCTTTGCCCTCATCTCGCGCATACCTTCCAGATAGGCGGCGCGAACATTGGCAGGCAGCACATCCTGACCCACAAAAAAAGGATACGCATACATGATCAGGTTGGCTCCGGCAAAATCGGAACGATTAAACGATCCATCCCCATTTTCCTGAAATTGCGTTAGCATCATCATATCGACCATGGCCGGGATCAGGGCACGCAGTTTTACGGCCCGGTTGTTATAATAGGGGTTTCCCGGGTAGTTGAAATCCGCCCACCAGGCAGCATGCAATACCGAATATTTTCCCCTCCCGATGGCCATATGAATCCGCCCGTCTCCCGGCTGAATCGAGGACAGCAGGAAATACCTTGAATCCATCCGGAGCTCTCCACCCCCGGGCAGATCCCGGAATGCCAGCCACCATTTATATAATTCCCCATCAGAAGCCGCCCATGCCGGATTCCAGCTCAGATGCCGGAGGGGTACATCAAAGTCACCGGTTTTAAGACCGGCCATATAATTGCGAAGGGTCACCTCCCAGGGATGATTCTGGGGTAATTGAGCAAATGCGGAGGTCGTGCTGAACAATACCAATCCGACCATAATTATTTTCTTCATACACTCCTGTCTTTTTCACGACTGTGATTAATATTTGCTAATGGATGATAATGGTGTAGCCAGGCATGACAGCCTGGAATGTGGCAACCTCCTTTAATACGTGGCAATCCCTTTTCCCTAAGGGGTGAATAACGGGTAATAATTAAGCTTTTTTAATAAAGGGGTTCTACCGACATTTTATCCCTACGGGATGGTGCCGGTTTATGGGTGATTTGGGTAGAGAAGAACTTTCCAAAAGTTTCAAACTTTTGGAAAGTTAGATTATGTCCGGAAGGGATTCCTACGGAGCGGATTGGTCAGAGATTATGAACCATGGCCCCGCCGGCCCTTCCGGATACCTGACGAGGCCATGGTTTTTTTGTTTTGCGTTATCTCCTGTGGTTATGGCATACCCGTGAAGGTATCCGAGTGATGGACAACATGACCTGCCGTGTCTAAAGCGAGCAGGACAAAGAAGCCCATTTTATCCTGATATGTTTCCAGGAGCCGGGTTTCCACATCCCCCAGGGGGAACGTGAATTCCAAAGCGGCGGCAAGATCCGTAGCCTTCGCTTCCGAGACGAATCTCAGGAAGGTGTACGGCTGCATCATCTCGTCACCAGGATTGCCGAGATACACCACCGACGCCAGCTTCAGGGAAGGTTCCGCAGCCGGGTCGATGCCCGTCTGATCCCCTATGGCATCCATGCCCACCGTGAAACCGGAGGTCCCGGGTGTAAACGCCGGATTCTTCACACTGAACCCCAGGGATGGGGTCAGCCGGACGAATTCGGAAGGCCCGGCAGCACTCAATGCAGGATAGTTGACACGCATGATCCGGTTGAAGGCCGAAGCCCGGGGAGCCGTGTCGGCGGCCCAGAGAGGCTTTATCTCTTCAATGGAGTTAACGGCCTGAGCCAGCTTTATGGAAAGTCTGAACCTTTGCCGCCGTGCCACCGAGGCCGGATCCCTGCCCGGCACGAAAGAGACCGGGCGCGTGGACAGAATGCTTTTTCCATCGCGTAAGCGGAAGGTGATATCACCCAAAGATCCACTTACTTTTCCAAGTATTGATTTAGTCATTTCAGCCATTGTTTTGACCTTATTTTAGATTTTTAAAGATGATAATTATGATGGTTTGCAATGAGATCAGGGCAACCCGCCATCAGGCAGCGGAGCAGATATTTCCACTGCCCGACGGCTGCAAACCAGGGCCGCCCTGTTTCCAGAGCGAGTGCCCGTCCGGCGCTCTGATTCGGTGAACCTTCCGAAGAAGCAGGCAAAGCAGCATCAGGGGCACCCATCTAATTGTAAAATAATGCGTTAAGCCGTATTCATCAGTGACAGGAACGGGTATAATTCCGAGAAGCCAATTACATCGAAAGATCATCGAAATTAAACCGGAATTAAGCCGTGGTCTTATTTCAGGATTATTTTCTGTCATTACTCTGATTGAATTTTGTTGGTGTAAAGCAAATCATAGGAAGCAGAACGGCATCTTATAAACAAGTACTATGAGAGAGGATGATTTTGCCATTAAAAAAAAGTTTTTGGTCTATGTTATTTTGTGTTGGTTTGATGAAAAGAGACTATTTCTTTGAAGAGATAATCAGCCAATAGTAGTCAGGCTTATTCATAAACCCGC
>CAZNHE010000106.1:0-9526 GCA_964572735.1 uncultured Chitinophagales bacterium
GGTTGGATTTTCGTTCACGGCGGAAATATGTACGCCGCTTATTATCCATTGCGTCAGTATACCTGGACAAAAGAAAAGGATGGCTATCGTTTACGCAGCAAGCATCTTCGGAACGGTGCTGTGGTACAGGCCGCTCATGCCTCTGATTATGCCTCGTTTGATGCCTTTAAAAAGGCCGTTGAGGCGTTGCCGCTCAAGTTCGACATGAAACCAGTGCCTTCTGTAAGGTTCACCACATTGAACGGGGACCAGATTTCGTTCACTTATGGGAGCACACCGGTGCTGAACGGGAAGAAAGTGGACTATTCCAGTTGGAAATTATTCGACGGACCGTTTTTGTCGGCAGACGTTGGCAGTCGAAAGTTGTTGATTAAATACAAAAACATGCGCCGACTGCTTGATTTCAATACTCTGACGATCAAAAACTGGGTGGTGACAGACCCTCAAGATTAAGATATCCGTCTGGAAAGATGGTCAGCGGATAAAGATGATTTTTGTTTGATCGCTTGTCAATCCTGTTCAGGATAATTCTTAATCTAGACCTTAATTTCGTCTCTCGTTCCCAGCGTCCCCTTGGGAACGAGAGACGGATTGTCGACCAGAGCCCCGGATTGAACCCTCAACCTTAAACATCCGTGCTCGTCCCTCCCCTGTCACCGATGAATCGGGAGCTATCCCCCTCCGGCGGGGGACTCAATCTTCACCCATTATTCTTTCTGCAGGTGTGTTGCCAAAATTGTGAGCGTGGTGACACCCACCTGCACCTCCCTCAAGGGAGGAAAGATAGCAGCTCATTGCCAAAACAAGGGCATCTTCAGTCCCCTTGAGGGGACCACAGGGGTGTTTGTTGCGCACTTTAGATTCTTCTGAAGCCCCGCGGAAGGAGTAGATGAATTTGAATCGCCCCTACATCATACCAGTAACTTTCAACCTCTGAAAACGGGAATAACCTCGCCCGTGGAAGCCGTGTTTTCGCGGGAAGCCAGGTATAGTATCTGGTGGGCGATTTCTCCCGGTCTCACCCATTTTGTGAAGTCGGCGTGGGGCATTGCCTTCCGGTTGGCCGGCGTATCAATCGCTGAAGGGGCAACGGCATTGACGAGGATCCTTTCTCCCGATAGTTCGGAAGCAAGAGCCTGTGTCAGCGCGGCGACGGCCGCCTTGCTCGCAGTATATGCAGACATTCCGGCACCCAGCCGGGGATCGAGAGCGGGACGAGCCGCCACGTTCACGATACGCCCGCCTCCATATCCGTTTTGGCGAATTTCTGCAATGGCCGCTCTGCAGCAGTTATAGCAGGTTACGGTATTTATGCGGATTTGCTGCATGAACTCGTCGAGTCCCATATTTGCGATTTTTCCCATGGCGAAACCGCCGGCAAGATGCAGGGAGGCCCATAGTCCGCCGAATTTGGAGATGGCATCCTCATAAAAAGACCTGGTGGATGACTCATTCGCAAGGTCGATCCCCGTTGCAACATAAACACGTTCGTTTTCAAAAAATCCGGGATGACCGGAAAGCGCCTCACTTCGAACCGGTACGCTGACCTTCGCACCCGAATCCAGCAACTGTTGCACGACCGCCGTGCCCAACCCTCCCGTTCCGCCCGTAACAATAACATGCAGATCTTCAAAGGAGTTATTCATGATATTATATTTCTCAGGTATTTTTATTATCAGCTAATGTCAAGTATGCTCCGCCATATAACATTCTCGCCCTTGATGTTCGAGGACAGGGTTTACCATTGAAGTCACGGAGATCGGCGCACCTGTTTGCATATTTTGCGGTCTTTTTTCACCACAATGAGCACAATGAATGTCACAATGTTCACTACGTGTTTGCCTTTGTGAACATTGTGAAACCTTTGCGTATATAGTGGTTAATTCTTTTTCCTTTCGGTGCTTCCCCGTGGCAAGGCGCCGGCCGCTTTCTCAATGAATATTCTGCGTTTTAGCATATTCATCCTCATCAGGCACGGTAAGTCCTCTGGCTTCCAGCTCTGCTTTGACTCTTTCCATCGATCGTTTTTCGGAACGCTTTCCAAAGTAATACATGGATGCGCCGAATAATATCAACACACCACTCAGTAACAGATACGTCGCAGTATTTGTCTTTTCAGCCGGTGTAAGAAAAAGAAGCAACACAAGCGCTCCAATCAGTATTGTAACGATGCCGACCAGCGGAAATGTTGAACTCTCTTTGCCTCCGCCGCGCGCGTAAACTTCCTTGACTTCATCAACCGGGGTATTGAGGCGCTCGAAGAACTCCCGGATTTGTTCTTTATTCTCCTCGGTATCTTTGGCAAACAGGATGGAGCCGAAATAGACCGACAAACCGAGGATAACGGAGAATACAGCCACCAGGATACTTTCTCCCGTCGTCAAATAGGATGCGCTCGGCAGATACCAGACAAGGAAAGTGACGATCGCAGCCAGGATGACATACACCCACAGCAGCGATTTCTTTGCTTCTTTGTATAACCTCCCGAGGTAGCCTGCCGAGAAAAGGATAACAATAGTAGCAACCGTGGTAAAATAAATTTGCGGTCCGAATGTCCAGTGCAACAAAAATGTGATAACCAGCCCGGTGTAGAAGCCCCATAATATTGCCACAAAACCACCCCATTTCGGGATCTTTTTGAAGATCAGGCCTGCCGCAATGGGGATATTCATGGGAATATTGAGAAGTGTGAAAAAGATAATCATCAGATTGAAAATGCCCAGCTTGCTGAAGGCAAAGACGAACCCGAGGCCGATAACGATGAGACCCAGTGCGGTTGTGGTGAATTTCCCAAAACGGAATACTTGTTTATCCGTTGCATCAGGTTTAAAGGTATCCTTGTAAATATCACGGGCAAAGATGGATGAGATCATATTATAAACAGAGCTCAGGGCACTCATCGTAGCAGCAAGCAGCGCGGCGAAGAATACTCCGACTAATCCGGCCGGCAACACCTTAAAAATAACACCGAGAAATACCAGGTCTTTGGGATTCTCCGCATTCTGGAAGAAAGGAACAACAGAAAGGTCCGGCCAGAGAACCCGGGCTACCAGTGGAGGAATGCCGAAAATAAGGGGGAAACTCAGGAAAAGTATGGCAGAGAACGTGCCAACCTTTTTCGCACTTTTTTCATTTATAACGCAATAGAACCGTTGTGCACCGCCTGCAGCAATGCCAATCGTGGTAACGACGAAAATACCTACCAGATAATGGGCATTATAAGTGAGTCCGTTGTAGGTATGATGAAAGGTAAGCGGTGGAAGCTCCCCAAAGAGGTGACCCAGACCTCCTACAAGATTTATACTCAATGGCAGGACAACGATGGCGATGGCAATCAAAATCACAAACTGAACAAAGTCCGTGATTCCGACGGCCCAAAGTCCCCCTGAATAGGTATAAATTAATACGATGATGCCCACACCGGCGATAATCAAGCCTATGTTGACTCCCATCGGAGCCGCTAATAATATGGCCATAGAGGCAATTTGTACCCCTCCTGAAAGGATAAAAACGGTAGCCATGGAAATACCAAGCAAGACCTGGGTCGGATTATTATACCGGGTGTGGGTGTACTCAACAGGGGATATCACGCGGCTTCGGCGCCATAGTGCCGCTGTCAGTTTTGAGCCGATGTAAAAGGAGAGTGCGGATATACCCAGGTAGATAAGTGCGTAATAACTCGCGCTGTAAATGAAACCGGCAGCACCTGAGAAAATCCAGGCACTGAAATTACTCATGTACAGAGAAACCCCGGAAATCCACCAGGGGATCTTATTCCCTCCCGCGAAATAATCATTAGAACTACCTTGTCGCTTCGAAAGGTAGATCCCGATAGCAAGCATCAGGATGAAATAGAAAATGATGACGATATAATCAGCTGTATAGAGTTTCCCCATGGTATTAAATCAGTATCAGTTAAGAACCCTGCAGATAACCGGCTGATTTGCCGGAAGCGCTTTCTTTAAGCTATCAAGCTAAATGCGAAGTTTAAAGATAACATAATACCGGGAATAGAGAAAATGTTCTATTATGAACGGAATTTCAAAGAGGGTGATTGTTCTTACACCAGCCCAACAACTTTCGTTCTGGCGATAGCCGGAGAGGAACCCCCTCATCCACAAGCTCCGGAGGAAGAAGCCTTTCCAGGAGTATTTTCTATTATCGGGAACTTCGCAAAGATCCGGTAGCGATGGCGAACGGGATCCTCCTCATCCATTCAACTCCGGCAAACATAGGATGCATTTTCGTGTGGGGAGATGTCAATGGAAGCTTCTATTGACAAGTCAGAGAACTCGTGCTCGTAATCGTTCTTGCTTTTTATCGATCCGTTGGAGTGAAGCACGGGCACGAATTCAGCATTTCCTGCCAGATACAACTAACCATCGGTTACTGACGAATCACATACTTGTCATTCCCATCAATGGTTAAGCTA
Source organism: uncultured Chitinophagales bacterium (assembly GCA_964572735.1). Lineage (GTDB taxonomy): Bacteria > Bacteroidota > Rhodothermia > Balneolales > DATFMH01 > DATFNI01. The sequence continues at coordinate 4,433 of CAZNHE010000106.1, forward strand.
CTGCTCAATGGAAATCTCACAATAGCGAAAAAAATAATCGTGCCGATATTTTGCTTTTTTGCCCCTATATTCCGCTTGCAACTGTGAACTGTGATCTCAATATTCACACACGGTTCACTGAGCGGTTACATTTGTTTTCGTCTTCATTCATGTGGAAATCAGATTAATGCATTTACTTGGCTACGATATAGGCAGTTCGAGCATAAAAGCAACCTTAATCGAGGCAGGAAGCGGCAGGGTTGAGGCTACCGTACAATCTCCCGATAAGGAACTTGCCATCCAGTCTCCAAAGACGGGATGGGCCGAGCAGGATCCTGAAACGTGGTGGAAGCACGTGGTTATTACCACTCACCAACTATTGAGGGAGACCGGAGTTGATCCGGAGTCGATTGCCGCCATCGGGATTTCCTACCAGATGCATGGGCTGGTTGTGGTCGATAAGGATCAAAAGGTTCTTCGCCCATCTATCATCTGGTGCGACGGCCGCGCTGTTTCCATCGGCGAACAGGCGCTTTCGGATCTGGGAGAATCGTATTGTCTTCAGCATTTCCTCAATTCTCCGGGAAATTTCACTGCATCCAAGCTGAAATGGGTGCAAGAGAACGAGCCGGACATCTACCGGAAAATCGATAAGATCATGCTCCCGGGAGATTATATCGCCATGAAGCTGACCGGCGATGTGAAAACATCGGAGTCGGGGTTGTCTGAAGGGATTATATGGGATTATCCCCAAAAAGGACTGGCCGGATCACTGCTCGACTATTACGGAATTTCGGAAGATCTGATCCCGGAAGCTCCGCTCAATTTTTCCGCGCAGGGACAGGTGAGCGCTGCCGCTGCCAAAGAGCTGGGCCTGTCCACGAAAACGAAGGTTTCCTACCGGGCGGGAGACCAGCCCAACAACGCCCTTTCCCTCAATGTGCTGGAACCGGGAGAGGCAGCGGCAACAGCTGGGACTTCCGGCGTCATTTACGGTATTACCGACAAACCCCTGTACGATCCGAAATCGCGGGTTAATACGTTCATCCATGTCAATCACAGCGACGATCATCCCCGTTACGGGGTTCTTTTATGCGTAAACGGAACCGGTATTCAGAACAGCTGGATCAGGAATCAGCTTCTCGATAAATCGGGAATCTCCTATGAGGAGATGAATTCCCTTGCCGCGCAGGCGCCGGTCGGATCGGAAGGGCTAGTGGTCCTGCCCTTCGGCAACGGACCCGAACGTGTGTTGCAGAACGAAGATATCGGGGGACACATCCGCGGCCTCAATTTTAACAGGCATACCACCAGTCACCTGATCCGGGCCGCCCAGGAAGGAATCGCCTTTGCACTAAATTACGGGCTACAGGTGATAAAGGAAATGGGTCTCACGATCGAAACAATCCGCGTCGGAAGCGCCAACATGTTTTTGAGTCCGCTTTTCCGGGAAACTTTTGTCAATTCCACACAAACCGTTGTAGAATTATACCATACCCAGGGGTCACAGGGAGCAGCGATCGGCGCCGGGTTCGGAGCGGGAATTTATACCAGCCGGAATGAAGCCTTCTCAGGACTGAAGAAAGTCCAAACCATTGAGCCGGATCCGGATTTAGCCGGACCCTACGCAGAGGCCTATCAGCATTGGAAATCCTCTTTAGATTCACTCATCACCAAGTAATAATCAAAAACAGACCAACCATGACCATCGTAAAAGGAAGCACCGAATATTTTCCGGAAATCAATAAAATTCCCTTCGAAGGCAGGGACACCGATAACCCGCTGGCTTTTCGTTATTATGATGAAAACCGCACGGTAGCAGGAACCGGCAAGACGATGAAGGAATTCCTGCGCTTTGCCGTTGCTTACTGGCATTCGTTTGTGAATGTCAATGCCGATCCGTTTGGCGTGGGCACCCGCCGGCTTCCCTGGAACAGCCAATCCGATCCTGTCGGGCGTGCTAAAGAAAAGATGGATGCCGCCTTTGAGTTCATCACCAAACTGGGCGTGCCCTTCTACTGCTTCCATGACTATGATCTGGTTGACGAAGCCGAAACCATCGATGAGTCGGACAAACGGATTCAGGCACTGGTCGATTACGCAAAACAGAAGCAGGATGCTTCCGGGGTGAAGCTGCTTTGGGGCACGGCCAACCTGTTCACTAATCCCCGCTATATGAACGGAGCGGCGACCAACCCGGATTTTGCAGTACTTCCTCATGCCGCTGCCCAGGTCAAACACGCTCTGGACGCCACAATTGCGTTAGGCGGGGCCAACTATGTATTCTGGGGCGGACGCGAGGGCTATATGAGCCTGATCAATACGGATATGAAGCGGGAAAAGGAACACATGGCCCGATTTCTGGGCATGGCCCGCGATTACGGAAGGAAAAACGGCTTTGAAGGAACCTTCCTCATCGAACCCAAACCGATGGAACCTACCAAACACCAGTACGACTATGACGTTGCTACCGTAATTGGTTTCCTGCGTGAATACGGACTGGACAAGGATTTCAAGATCAATATCGAGGTCAATCATGCCATCCTGGCCGGTCATACGTTCGAGCACGAGTTACAAACCGCCGTCGATGCAGGTCTGCTGGGAAGCATTGACGCCAACCGCGGGGATTATCAGAACGGCTGGGATACCGATCAGTTTCCTAATGATGTGCTGGAGGTGACTCAGGCGATGCTCATCATCCTTGGAAACGGCGGTTTCGGTACCGGCGGCGTAAATTTCGATGCCAAGCTGCGTCGCAACTCTACCGATTTGGTGGATCTGTTTTATGCTCATATCGGAGGGATGGACACGTTTGCCCGGGCATTACTGAGCGCAGAAGCTATTCTGAATAATTCCGAATACCCGAAACTGCTCAAACAGCGCTATGCTTCGTTCGATTCAGGAGCCGGAGCAGATTTCGAAGCCGGAAAGCTCAGCTTTGAAGACCTTCGCAACCTGGCCGGCAAAAATGGTGAGCCCGAACAACTCAGCGGCCGCCAGGAATACCTGGAGAACCTGATTAACCGGTATGTCTGATGATGTTATAAAGGAACTCTCCAAAAGTTTCGGGCTTTTGGAGGGTTTGGCGGTTGCGGCACCTTCCTGCCCGTGGCTCTCATTGAAGAATTAACTGCGGACGATAGGCGACAAAGGAAGATATACGAACAAGGATTAACGATTTGAGATAGAGAATTCGGAAATCGCAGTTCTTTGTTCCGAAATCGTTAAACCCGCAATTTGAAACCTCCAGGGTTTTTGAAACCCCTGGAGGTTTATAGGATATAGGAAGGGCATCTCCTATAAACTCACAGCAGTGCCCGCACGACCCCGCCATCCACCCGCAACGCCGCTCCCTGAGTGGCGGAGGCGCCTTCACCGCACAAATAAATAATAAGGTTCGCCACCTCTTCGGTGGTAATAAATCGTTTGAGCAACGATGTGGGCCGCGCTGTTTTGAAGAATTCATCCTCCATCTCTTCGAAAGTAATGCCCTTTTGTGCCGCTAATGAGGACATAAAATCCACAATCCCCTCGGATTTGGTGGGACCGGCCAGCACCGAGTTTACCGTCACCCCCGAACCTGCGAGTGATTCCGCGATGCCTCTGGCAACCGCTATCTGGGCGGTTTTGGTCATCCCGTAGTGAATCATTTCCCCGGGAATCTGGACGGCCGATTCGCTGGAAACAAATACGATGCGGCCCCGGTTGCGCTGCTTCATTCCTTTCAGGTAATGCCGGGTGAGACGAACCCCACTCATTACATTTGCCTCAAAGATCCTAAACCAGTCCTCATCGGTTATTTCTTCGAATGATTTCGGTTCGAAGATCCCCAGGTTGTTGATCAGGATGTCCGCCTCCGGGAGCTCCGAAGTCACTTTGGCACATCCTTCGTCAGTGGATAAATCGGCTGCTATGCCTTCTACTCTGGCTTTCTGGTTGCCTTCTTTGATCTTCCGAGCCGCTTCCTCTACCCGTTCTTCAGTGCGGCCGTTTACATATACAATGGCATTCTCTTTCGCCAGTTTTCGGGCTGTCGCAAAACCGATCCCCGCCGTTGAGCCGGAAACGAACGCCAGCCTGCCTTCAAGTTTCAGATCCATGATTCCGAATGTCGCTTTCGTGTTTATTTTGAGCTTTCGACGGCTGACATTCCATTTTCACTTACCGGAAGCCGATTGCTATTTAGATCGCCTGCCTGCATAGCTTTCCCCTCCGTGTCTCCGCGGTCTGCTATTGTTTGGTGAACTGGACACTCAGCATCAGCGTGATGACGTCTCCGACAACAACACCGCCAGCTTCTGTTACGCCGTTCCATTTCAGGCCGAAATCTTTCCGGTTTACCTTTCCGGTAATCGCGAAACCTGCCTTGGTGTTTCCATCAAAATCCTGAACCGTTCCGCCATGTTCCACATCAAGCTCGATAGATTTGGTATTTCCCCGGATCGTCAGATCGCCGGTAAGTTTATAGGTGTTCTCCCCGGTCTTCTTAACCGACGTGGACTTGAATGTGATCTTTGGATACTGATCAGCCGCAAAGAAATCGTCCGACTTCAGGTGGTTGTCGCGCTGGTCGACCCGCGTGGTGATGCTATTTACATCTGCCTCGAAAGTAATGTCCGCCGTCTCGAAGTCGTCCCCTTCAACTTCTGCCGTGGCATCAAATTTGGTGAACTCTCCTGTAACGGTCGAAATGACCAGGTGGCGGGCTTTAAACTGAATTTCGGAATGAAACGGGTCTATTTTCCAGATTGTTTTTACCCCGGTACTCATAATGATATCCTTAATTATGCGTGAATATGATTAATTACGATGTTGAATAATTTAACATTAAATTAATGTAGATACAACAATTATATTTTTGTCAAAAAATATTTCCGGAAAAATGATGGAGCCGGGTTTGTGCACGTCCCTGTATTCATGCGGTTTTCCCGAAATGACAGAAAAACGGTTGGTCTGAGATATAAAACCTGCTGTAAAAATGATCGTTCCACATGATCGCATGGATCATTATGAGCCGGGCGACTCGGATGAAATGTCCCGAAAACTCGTCAAAACTCTTCTTTTCGGCAGGATGGAAAGATAGATGTTGCGTCGGTAATCTCTTGATTTTGAACC
>CAZNHE010000107.1:0-9422 GCA_964572735.1 uncultured Chitinophagales bacterium
TGATACATTCAAATCAAGATAAACTCCACGAAAATGACATAACAAGCGCATTAAGAGAACTGAGCCGGCCGGCCATGAAATCGCATTTGACTTGTGCATAAGTTCCTGACTAAATTGATAATTATTACGTGTAACTTCCCTCTTATGTGCATGACCGATGGGCGGCACTCATGACAGGGATCAACCAGCAGACGCGGGGATGACCATGAGCATGTTCTACAAGATAGCTTACCGGGTCGGTCTGACGCCTTGGGAAAAGATGGCCACGCTTCGGATCGCCAAACAGATTTCTTCCCTCTTCGACCGTGAGGAGAGAGAACGCCGGCCACCTTACGGATCTGCGCTCGACCTTGGCTGCGGCAGCGGTATCTGGACCGTCGAACTCGCCATCCGAGGCTGGCAGGTCACGGGGATCGACATCGTCCCAAAGGCTTTGCGTGCTGCCCGTCGGCGGATACGGGAGGCCGGAGTCGATGCGCGCCTCATTCAGGGGGACATAACATCACTTCGGACCGCCGGCGTCGGTTCCGGCTTTCGGTTCGTACTCGACTTTGGAGTCATCCACGGTCTGAAGGATGCGCAGCGCAATACTGTGGGACGGGAGGTCGCCGCCGTTACTGCTGATGGGGCCACTATGGTGCTCCTGGCATGGACGCCGGCGCATAGGGGCCCACTGCCGCACGGTATGAGCCGCGAAGACATACAACGTGTATTTCCTGAGTGGAAGCTGATCGCTGAAGACCCTGCCGACATGGGAGAAGCGCCCGGATTCATCAAAAAGGCAAAACCATGCTTCTATCGGCTTCGACGCGGGTGACTTGTACACGGTCCGTCCGGGCACTATATGCCTCCGACACGTTGCCCAACAGCCAATCGCATCGGGCAGTCCATTGCGCAGCTCGCCGCTGAACCGGAATGTCAGATGTATCAATTCCAACGGTCATATCCAAAAAGGATTTTCTCAAAGAGATTCCTTCGGAAGAACCTGCGACTCTCCCGACCCATCGGGATGCTCTGCCGGACTGAGCCACGCCCCGTTTACGTATCCTGCCCGTCCTCGTTTATAAGAGATTCGATATACCGCCGGCTTTTCATTTTCTTGATCGCCCGTTCCCGCTCTCGGGCTTGCCATTTCTCAGCGTACGACTCCCGATAAACCAACCTCCATGGGATCCCGCTTCGCGTGGACGGGGTATGCCGGTTGTTGTGCTCGTTTACCCTTCGTTCCAGGTTGTTCGTGCTTCCGGTGTAATACCGATCCCTCTTTTCACTGTACAAAATATATACCTCCCACATCGTTCTCTCCTGATTTATTATGCTGGTTCCGACTTTTTAAGTCAGGGCGACAGGACCTGAACCTGCGACCCTCCCGACCCATCGGGATGCTCTGCCGGACTGAGCCACGCCCCGATTGTTTTATCTCATCATGTCATTCTTGTCTACTTTATTAGTCGGGGCGACAGGATTTGAACCTGCGACCTCTGCGTCCCGAACGCAGCGCTCTGCCGGGCTGAGCCACGCCCCGATTTTGCCTTTTTCGCTGAAAGAATGAGCGTATTTCGCTTCCATATCCAAAGAAGAGCAAATATAGAAACATCCGCAGACTATTTCAGCCTGCGGATGATAATAGTTTACCCAATGACCGCTCTCTGATCGATCAGAGTATCTTTTCAATCAAATCAGCGGTACGGGCGGAATAACCCGATTCATTATCATACCAGCCGATTACTTTCACAAGTGTGCCGTCGACCTTGGTCAATTTGGAATCGAAAATACAGGAATGCGGATTCCCGACAATGTCGGTAGAGACCAGTTCCTCATCGGTGTATTGCAAAATGCCTTTCAATGCGCCGGATGCCGCTTTTTCATAAGCCGCTTTTACTTCGGCTTCGGTGACATCTCTTTTGACAATAGTGGTAAAGTCGGTGAGAGATCCCGCAGGTACAGGCACACGAATGGACCATCCATCCAGTTTCCCGTTCAGATGCGGCAATACCAGGCCAATGGCCTTGGCTGCGCCTGTTGTGGTCGGCACAATGTTGACGGCGGCCGCACGTGCCCGGCGTAAATCCTTATGAGGACCATCGACCAACTGCTGATCGGCGGTATAGGCATGGATCGTGGTCATTAGTCCCCTTTCAATACCAAAAGCATCGTCCAGAACCTTTACCATAGGAGCCAGGCAGTTGGTGGTACAGCTTGCGTTGGAGTAAATCTTGATGTCGTCGGAAATTTCATTGTCATTAACCCCGATCACGATGGTTTTCACATCGCCCTTGGCCGGAGCGGAAATAATCACTTTTGAGGCGCCGGCGGCGATATGTTTTCCGGCCGTTTCGCTGGTGCGGAAGAACCCGGTGGATTCAATAACCACATCCACTTCCTTTTCCTTCCATTTTAAATTGGCAGGATCCCTTTCAGAAGTAATGGCAATTTTATTACCGTTAATGACCAGATTGGAATTTTCAACTGAAACGTCTCCCCCGAATGTTCCCTGAGCAGAATCATATTTAAAAAGATGTGCGAGCGTCGCGGCATCCGTCAGGTCGTTTACACTGACGATTTCGGTGTTGGGATGATTGCGGAGGATGAAACGAGCCACCTGCCGGCCGATCCGGCCAAATCCGTTGATGCCTACTTTGATATGAGCCATTGGTTACCTTTCTCTTATTTTTTAGATTCAATAAATCAAGTTTCCTGCCCTTACGATATTTCCGAACCCACTTTTTCCATTCACACGTTACCGTGGGGATGATGTATCCAGATATATATCCATAAAGGTTTAAATGCGGTCTAAGTTACCATTTTTTACTCTTTTTTGAAGGCCTATTTTGTCAGGTTCCCGAACAGGTCTTCCTGCGACATAAACGGAACTGTCTTGCATGTCCCTCACCCGTTCTATTTCCCGGATATATTGGGATCAAATGAAAACATCATCCGCATAAGATCCCGGTCCACGGTATATCATCTCCGGAATTCAATTTCAGGTTACTCCGGCAGAATGGGTCTGAAGATTTGCTACGATTCTTCCCTACTATTTGTCGGGATCGTCTACATCATCATCCTCGAAGTCGTCTCTTGTTCCCGTGTCCGTAAAAGAATCATTTGTTTCGCCGTCCTCATCTTCATCTTCTTCAGGGGTAATCAGAGTTGTTTTCTTCTTCGGCTTGGCTACGGTAGCCCCGGCTCTGCGCAGAATGGCAGCTGCTTCCACCTGGTCGTTATCCAGGGCGAGATTCAGTGCAGTGTCTCCGTTTTTATCGCGAATTGTCACATCAGCCCCCCTGTTGATCAGATAACGCACGATATCGGCATGTCCTTCGCGCGAAGCAAGCATGATGGCGCTGTGCCCCCAGCTTTGGGTGGCATTGATATCGACTCCTTTGTCGACCAGCATCTTAACCACATCCAGGTGGTTCTCGCGGGCAGCCACGATAAGCGCCAGGGGACCAAGCTCCGCTCCGTGTTCCAGCAGGTAATTCATCATCGCAATGTTGCCATTTTCGGCAGCACGGTTGAGTGCCGCGCCTCCGAGCTTGTTCTTGGCATTCACATCCGCTCCTTTTTCAATCAAATAGGAGACCATCTCCTTATTATTGTTTTGGGCGGCATAAATAAGTGCCGAAAACCCGCTTGAAGTCCGTTCATTGACATCGGCCCCATTGCTCACGGCGGCCATAAGGGCTTCCAGGTCGTTTTGCTTGGCAGCTTGCAAAAGTGGTGATAACTCCATGTCGTCGGTAAAAAAATCTGTTACTGAGTGGTGGTGTTTAAACTTAATCAACCTGTGATTTATTCTGTTTAACAACGCCAATAATCGGAAAAATATTTAAGAATCCAAACGTGATCTTACCCGCTGCAAATACTAACCGCCACACTGCCACTGCCTCAGCGGGCCAGTGCCGGATTTCCCCTGTAACCATTAAAAAAGTCGAATGCGGGTAATCTTGATTTTCCCTGTAGCTGGACCTCCGTCAGCTCTATGCAACCGCTCTCACAACCGACCACTACGGCGCCGTCCGCCACTTCTACTCTCCCTCTTTCCAGATGATCACATACAGCGGGTTTCGCACGATGGATCTTCAGGCGTTTCCCCTCAATCGTCGTCCAGGCGCCTGGGGAAGGGTTCATTCCGCGAATCAGGTTATGGATGGCCCGGGCATCCCCCGAGAAATCGATATACGCCTCTTCGGGGAATACTTTCGGCGCGGAGGAAGCCTCCGACTCATCCTGTTCCGATAAGGTATAGGATCCCGATGCGATCAGGTCCAGAGCATCGGCGACCAATTCGCTTCCCATCATTTTGAGGCGGTCATAAACCTCGCCGGTATTTTCCTGGAAACCAATCGACGTTTTGCGCTGTAACAGGATTTTTCCCTGATCCACTTTCTCATCCAGAAAAAATATTGTACAGCCGGTTTCGGTATCTCCGTTGATCACCGCCCGGTGAATAGGCGCTGCTCCGCGATATTTCGGCAGCAGTGAAGCATGAAGATTGATGGAGCCCTTCCGCGGGATAGCAAGGATCCGGGCAGGGAGAATGCGGAATGCCACCACGACCAGCACATCCGGCTTCAGGGATTCCAGCTCCCTGATGAAAACTTCCGACCGCACATCATCCGTCTCAATGACGGGAAGATGCCGTGCAAGCGCCGCCTTTTTTACGGGCGTGGGTGTCATCCCGGCGCCGCGGCCCCGCCTCTTGTCCGGACCGGTGACGACCGACAAAACGGGATGTTTCCCCATGCTTAACTTTTCCAGGCTGGGAACCGCAAATTCAGGCGTTCCCATAAATACGACATTCATATTTGCAGGCATCATTATCCCCTGTTTTTATTATAACTAGTAAAATCCCGCGTCCCGGATCCCAAACAGTATCCAAATTCTGAGTTCAAAACATATCCACAAGAACAAAACGAACCAGGCGGGAGATGTTCTTGGCATTCGCGCCGGGTCTTTTCCCGGGTTTGGAGATTCGGTATTGGAGTTTAATTGAAATCCTGAGCACGGATTTCGGCCTTAACCGGATCTGTTTAGCAAACCTTCCTGCTTTTCGTCAGACGCGCAGGGAAACCGTGCGCTATGCGGGATGTTAGTTGGTGTGGGATAGCACCGGATATTTTGCCTGAACTTCACCGGCATCCAGTTGGTTCAGCTTACCCCGAATCAATCGTTTCCGGAACGAACCCAGATAGTCTACAAACAACTTCCCTTCGATGTGATCATATTCATGCTGGATCACCCGTGAAAGCCATCCCCGTGCTTCCAGCGTCTGTTCATTAAAATCGCGGTCCAGGTAGCGTATCCTTATGAAATCGGGCCGCTTAATATTTTCGCGGATTTCAGGGATGCTCAGACAGCCTTCCTCATACTCAACCTGTTCCTCTCCCCTTTCGATAATCTCGGGATTAACAAATGCCATAGGTCCGACCAGCTTTGAGCCTTCTTCTTCCTTAAGCATCGCATCGACATCAATCACGAAAATGCGGGAAGAAGCGGCTACCTGGGGTGCCGCCAGGCCTACTCCGTGAGCATTATACATCGTCTCGAAAAGATTACCGATGAATTGCCGGATCTCTTCGGAATCCGCCTCGACCGGTGCGCATTTCTTTCGTAAAGACGGATCTTCATAAATGGTAATCGGTAAAATAGACATCCGCTACGTCGCTTGTTTTGCTTTTTTAAAATCGAGGTAATCCTGCAGCAGCAGAGATGCAGAAACCGCGTCAACCAGACCTTTATCCCTGCGTTTCTTTTTGGGGGCACCGGACGCAATAATCGCCTTCCGGGCCATCACGCTTGTGAAACGTTCATCATAGCGAACGATATCAACCCCCGGAAACGCCTTTTTGAATTCTCCGATGAATGATTTCACCATGTGGACCGCGTCTCCCTCTTTTCCCTCCGGAGTGAGCGGCCACCCCACCACAACGACCCGAACGCCCTCTTTTGTGATCAATTGCTGCAGCTTCGGGAATATCCCACTCCGGGTATAAGCACCAATCGGACTTGCTATAATACCTAACAAGTCCGATTGAGCCAGTCCTATACGTTTGTTTCCGACATCTATTCCTATAATGCGCTCTTGCACGAAGGAAATCAGGCTTCTATATCTGTAGTATTTTCCAGAGGCTGACGGAGGAATTCTTTCAGCAGTTTGCTGGGTTTGAAATGTGTTTTACGATGTTCCGGCACGTAAATAACCTGGTTGGTTTTCGGGTTACGTGCTTTCGGTTTTGCTTTGGTTTTTTTGACTTCAAAGACACCAAAATCGCGGATCTCAATCCGACATGTGGGGTTGGCATCCATCATCGTATCTCGTAAAGCAGCAATAACGGCATCTACCCATGGTTCAACTTGTACCATGGGCGCACCCAAATCTTCAGAAATACGACGAACGATATCTCTTTTTGTGTAAGTCATGATCGTGAATCCTTATTTAGTTTTTGGTTAGGACGGAATAATTGATTTTAAGGGGTAAATAAACATCTATACCATATAAACGCAGATATGGGTAAATTGTTATAGTTGCCTGACAATTAGTCCGTAATAGATTGATAATTAAAATCTTGACTAAGAATACGAAATCTACCGTTCAGGGTAAAGTCTTCTGATAAATTTATTCGTACCGATAAGCCTGTTTAATTCCGTCGATCTTCATAATCTGCTTAATAACCTTTTCAAGATGATCGATATTGTCGATGTACAGGATGAGTGTTCCTTCAAACATTCCACTGTCGCTGTTTACATTGATACTTTTCATATTGGTTCGCATCAACCGGGAGATCACATCTGTAATATCGTTAATCAGCCCGACCCGGTCTTCCCCGATCACCCGGATGGCACCGACAAACTGTTTGTGTGTATTTCCGGTCCATGAAACGTCAAGAACCCGTTCGGCATCGGTCTGAAGAAGATAACGGGTATTTTTACAATTTATCCTGTGTATCCTGATATCGCCGCTGCGGCTGACAAAACCGATAACCTCATCGCCGGGAATCGGGTTACAACACCGGGCGTACGAATATTTGACATCCGTCAGATTCCCGTTGATAACCAGCCCGTCCTGCCGGCCGGCAGCGCGGGCGTCTTCATAGAATTGTTCGTTAAACTCCTCTTCATCAATCACCGGCAGGTCATACGGCTTCTCTTCCTCGATCTTCCCGCCGCTCATTACCTGTTTTGCGAGTACAACCAGCCGGCCTACATCGAATATGCCGTCGGCGATATCGGAAAACAATTTTTGCGTGGATGAATAACGCAAACGAACGGCAATCTTCGCCAGATCCTGTTCGCTGACGTTAATCTTGTGCCTGGCCGCTTTTTTCTCCCAGATCTCCCGCCCCTGACCGGCCTGCTCCCGTTCGTGCTGTTTGATAAACTGGCGCAGGCGTGATTTCGCCTTATGCGTGACAACATCATTAACCCAGTCGCTGTTGAGGTTAATCTGTTTACCGGTGATGATTTCAACCTGGTCCCCGCTTTGCAGTTCATGCCTTAGCGGCACAATCCGGCCGTTCACTTTGGCGGCCAGGGCCCGCTCACCCACTTCACTGTGAATGTCGAAGGCAAAATCGATCGGAGTTGCCCCTTTGGGAAGGGTACGCAACTCCCCATCCGGGGTGAAAACGTAAATCTCGTCGGTATACAGGTTCAGCTGGAAGTCCTTTACGAATTCGATGGCTGCTTCCGGACGCGGGTTTTCCAGGATATCCCGCACCCAATGCACGAACTTGTCAATCGTATCCTTCTCACCGCCCTCCTTATACTTCCAGTGCGCGGCCAGCCCCTTTTCGGCGATTTCATCCATCTTGCGCGTACGGATCTGTATTTCCACCTTGACTCCTTTATTGGTGATCACGGTGGTGTGCAACGACTGATAGCCGTTCGCCTTGGGCACTGAAATGAAATCGCGGAAGCGTTCCGGAATAGGAGTGTAAGCGTCGGTTATGAACGAATAAACCCGCCAGCAGTCTTCCTTCTGATGCGGCTCTTCAAGGATAATCCGTACCGCAAACAGGTCGTACACTTCTTCGAACGGCTTCTGTTGCAACATCATTTTGTGATAAATCGAATAGATGTGCTTGGGCCGGCCCTTTATCTCGAAATGAAATCCTGCCTCCATCAGCCGCCGGCGGATCGGTTCCATAAATTCCTGGATGAATTGCTCCCTTGCTTCTTTCTTTTCACGGAGCTTACGGGCGATAAACCGGTATCCTGTCGGGTCGAGCACCTTGAATCCCAAATCTTCAAGTTCACTCTTCAGCTTATAAAGACCGAAACGGTGAGCCAGCGGAGCATACAATTCCACCGTCTCGCTGGCGATGACGATCTGCTTTTCCCTGGGGAGATGCTGAATAGTGCGCATGTTATGCAGCCGGTCGGCAAATTTAATCAGCACTACCCGCAGGTCTTCCGACATCGAAAGCAGCAGTTTCATGAAGGCTTCAGCCTGCTTGGTATTCCGGTTTTTAAAGACGCCGGATATCTTGGTGAGTCCGTCAATGAGATGAGTTACGGCCGGATCAAAATATTTCTCAATCTCAGACAAAGTAACCGGGGTATCTTCCACCGTATCGTGCAACAGTGCAGCGGCCACAGACACATCATCGATACCGATTTCCTTCGCCACGATAATTGCCACCTCGATGGGGTGTAAATAATAAGGCTCCCCCGAGGCGCGCACCTCTCCCTGATGAGCAAGGTAAGAAAGCTTGAACGCCTTTGTAATCAGCTCATCATCAACATAATCGAGCGATTCGTGGCATATCCTCAGCAGGTTCTCCAGCTCAAGCTGTCGGGGCCGATCCAGTTTAAACTGATCGATATCTCTGCCAATATTAATATCTACTTCGTTCATATACGACAAAAAACCTATCTACAGAAGAAATTTTCAGCTGAAAAACATTTCCAATTCACGATAAAGCCATCCATATGATATAAACGAACGAATAATCAATTAGTTATATAGACCTTTTGTTTTTTCCTCAGCGGGCGCACGACTAAACGGATACTTTTTTGTATCAGAATGAAGATATCGGTATAAATATACGGATCACAATCAAAAAATATGTTTGTGCCGTCCCTTTCTTTATATCTATAGCTCCATAAAAAAAGGAGAAAGCTATTATGCCCTCTCCTTTGAACCGAATAACGGAAAGTTTTACAAAATTATTCCTTTGTTTGCCACCGTCCCGGCCGCCGGCGGACATAACCTGTTATTATAATGTCAGCGAAAGTCCAAAGGCCCAGATCCCATTCGTATCATGCGTCTTGTATCCCTGGATCACGTCATTGAAATTATTCCTATGGAGCCGGTACTCGATAAACGGATGGAGGATCGGCAGTAAGGAAACTTCAGCGCCGAGCGCCCCTTCATAATAAATGCTGTTCTTGTTCTCTGAATAACTCTGGGACAATCC
>CAZNHE010000108.1:0-6647 GCA_964572735.1 uncultured Chitinophagales bacterium
TGCTGGTGAAGAAAATGTTGTTGATGAAGTAAGAGGAAAAAAACCTCCAAGGTTTTAGAAACCCTGGAGGTTTACAAGCTGAAGAGGAGAAATGCCATGACACATAAAACAAGTCTTTTCCTCACTATTATTCTGCTGTTTGCCTTTTGCCTGCCGGCCATAGCCCAAAACAGCACCGAATACTATCACGACCTGCACGGTATGGTCGATACGGCCGGGGTGGTACACCTGTTTTACCGGCATTATCAGCTACGCAAATTCCCAGTCAACGATCCCTACAACAATTATTATCAACGTGATGATATCATCCAGCTTAATTTGGAAACGGGAAAATCGGCACGCTTTCTGGAAGATTATCGCTCTGACAATGCTGTACTAGGCCCCCATGCTAAGTACATTCATAGTTTTGCTTTTTTCTTTCATGATCCCGGCAACTACATCTATGCTTCAACCGCGGGAACGATTGAGGGAAGCGGTCTCATTATCCGTTGTGATACCGGCTCCACGGTGACATTTGATCAATTATTTTTCACGGCTCCGATCTCCATTGGTGTCACTGACTCTTCCGATCGGGTTTATGCCGGCTATGGGTCGGGAACAATGCTAAGCACAGACGGTGGCTATCACTGGAAGGGGTATAACCCGGACAGCAGTGAATTTCTCTCGCAGGATTCCACAATACCGGCCGGTTTTCTGAGTGTAGCGCCTTTCAACGAATATCTCGCCTTCTTCGACAGCACGTCGGAAGATTTCGATTATCATTATCTGGAAAAAACAACCGATGGCGGGATGAGTTTAACGGTGGTCGATACCAGTGCCGGCCGGTGGAAAACGCCTTTTTATTACGATGCAGACAGTCTGCACGTATATGCCATGATTAAAACGTACGGGGGCGGGTACGAGTTGCGAGGTTCCTCCGAACAAGGGGATGCGGGCAGCTGGCGGACCCTGTTTCGGGATTCCACCCGGTTTTATGTGAGCCTGGATCAAGGCCGGTCAGGGGTGCTGTTCCTGGCCGAAGGAAGAAGGATTTACAAGTTCGATAATTACGGAGCGAATATTGATCTGAGCCTGACGCCCTGGCAGACGCTTCCCGACACGGCTAATACGATCGTGGGGATCTACAAGAATCCGAGAGACCATATCGTCTATGCACTAACCGATTCGGCCCTGCTGAAGGTCACGCCCTCGGGCATCTTTACGCTTTCGCGGATCATAACGAGCATCGAACAACCGGAGAGGAGCTTAGAGCCCGCGCGTTACGTCCTTCACCAAAACTATCCCAATCCGTTCAATCCGACAACGACCATCCGCTACGAGCTGGCCAAAACCGGTCCGGTAACCCTGACGGTCTGGAACGTGCTGGGCCGCCGGGTGGCCGTGCTGGCCAATGGCACCGAGCCGAAAGGGATGCACCAGGTCAGCTTTGATGCTTCGCGGTTATCCAGCGGGGTGTATTTTTACCGCCTGCAGGCCGGCGATAAGGTGCTGGTGAAGAAGATGCTGTTAATGAAATGACCGTTGGCCGAAACCCCCTGTGGTTTCAATGTATCGATTGAATATCGTTGATAAAACCCTCCAGGGTTTTCGAAAGCCCTGGAGGTTTACTCCTCCGGCAGTACCGATCTGTTCTGCTTCATCTTCCTATCGCAATTCGGATATTACCCCGAATTTCATAAATTATTTTGCCGGGATTGACTTTAGAATTACAACCTGCTAACTTCTCCAATTATGCTTAAGACAGTATCTCATACAATGGAATGGTGGTGGTCGACCCGCTGAAGCGGATCGACGTTGGGAGAATACGGTCGTATCAAAAGAAATTTACCCACAAGAAATGTCGAAACCCGCTTCAGGAATGACCTGAGCGGGTTTTTTATTTTATGGATAGAACAAGATTTAAAGAACTGGCACAAACGTTTTCCGCTATTCCGGTTTACCGGGAATTGCTGGATGACGTCCTGACTCCGGTCTCACTTTTTTTGAAGATCAGAGAGGGAGCATCATACCCCTTTTTACTTGAATCGGTCGAGGGAGGGGAGCAGCTGGCGCGATATTCGTTCCTCGGCCGTGATCCGTATCAGGTATTCACTTTTCAGGGCGGGATGATGACGCTGCAAAAAGACGGGGAGACACAGAGGCTAAACGGGGATTTTTATGACCGGCTGAATGAACTGGTCTCCCGATATAGAGAGCCGAAACTCTCCGAACTGCCACGGCTGACCGGGGGCGCGGTGGGTTATGTCGCTTACGATACCATCCGTCAGACCGAACATCTGCCGGATATCCCCGAAGACGACTTGAAGCTTCCTGATGCTGTCTGGGCCTTCTACAATGCGATTTACGCTTTTGATCACGTTCGCCATCGCATCATCCTGATCCGGACAGTGCTTATTGATAACGACGAAGCCGATCTGGATGAACTCTACGATACAGCACTGGCCGGCCTCGACGATATGCAGGAACAGCTCAGGCGGGAAATCGGAGAAAGAGCGGGCGTAGATCTGCAGGTGGATGATCTGGCGAGCAACACTTCCCGCGAACGTTACATGGATATTGTGGAGCAGGGCCGTCGCTACATCTACGAAGGCGACATCTTTCAGGTGGTGCTTTCGCAGCGTTTCAGCACGCAATATACCGGCGATCGTTTTGCACTTTACCGTGCGCTCCGTACTATCAACCCGTCGCCGTATCTGTTTTACCTGGATTTTGGCGATTTTGCGCTGATCGGTTCTTCCCCGGAAGTTCAGGTGCGTGTACAGGAAGGCAGGGCGGAAGTTCTGCCGATTGCCGGAACGCGTCCGCGTGGCAAAACTACCGAGGAGGATACGAAACTGGCGGAAGAGCTTGCAAATGATGCCAAGGAAGTCTCCGAACATGTGATGCTGGTAGATCTGGGCAGGAACGATCTCTCCCGTTTCTGCAGCCCGGGAACCGTAAAAGTGACTGATAGCCAGGTTATTGAGCGGTTCTCGCACGTGATGCACCTCGTTTCCACTGTTACGGGATCTCTTAGGGATGATTGTACCTCTGTGGACGCCCTTCGTTACTGTTTTCCCGCAGGTACCGTGAGCGGAGCGCCAAAAGTGCGGGCAATGGAGATCATCGACGAGCTGGAATCCGCCAAAAGAGGTCCCTATGCGGGAGCCGTGGGATATTTTGATTTTTCGGGAAATATGGATACCTGCATCGTCATACGAACCATGATCGCTACCGCCGACCGGATCTTCATCCAGGCGGGCGCAGGTATCGTTGCAGACAGCCGGCCCGATCGCGAATTTGACGAAACGATGAATAAGGCGCGCGCCTTGCTTGATGCACTAACCATAGCCAAAGAAATGACCGTCGTATCATGACACAGACTGCAACACAGACCGGTAAGGAGAAATCATCTCAAACGAAAATCCCGACCATTTTGTCGGGCATTCAGCCTTCGGGGAAGCTTCATCTGGGCAATTATTTCGGAGCCATGCGCCAGCATCTCCGCATGCAGGATGAGGGGGATGCCTTTTATTTCATGGCCAATTACCACACACTGACCTCCCTGACCAATGGACGTGAGCTTTATCAAAATACGCTGGATGTGGCTCTTGATTATCTCGCCCTGGGGCTGGATCCTCAAAAATGTACGTTTTTTGCCCAAAGCGATGTACCCCAGGTCACCGAGTTGTCCTGGATCCTTGGGAATCAGTGTCCCGTGGCCCTGATGAAGAAAAGCGTGGCATATAAAGACAAAGTGGCCAACGGACTCTCTCCGAATATCGGGTTGTTTACATATCCGGTGCTAATGGCCGCCGACATCCTGATCTATCATTCCGACCTGGTACCTGTAGGGGCCGATCAGAAACAGCACGTGGAGATCACACGCGACCTGGCTTCCAAATTCAACAATATCTATGAGGGAGAATATCTGCGCCTCCCGGAGCCATACATTGTCGGATCGGTGGCCGTTGTGCCGGGGATCGACGGGCGGAAAATGAGTAAATCTTACGGAAATGCTATCGATATTTTTGACGAAGGAAAGATCTTAAAGAAAAAGGTGATGGCCATTCAGACCGATTCCACGCCGCTGGAGGATCCCAAGGATCCCGAAAAATGCAACGTATATGCCCTGATCAAACTTTTTGCAGATGAACAAAAGGCAAAAGAGATCGCAGATAAATATCGTGCCGGCGGCTACGGTTATGGTCATGCTAAGAAAGAATTGCTCGGGCTGATCACCGACTATTTCGCGGAAGCACGCGAACGCCGGAAGGAACTGGAACAAAAACCGGATTATGTGACGGATGTCCTGAGAGAAGGCGGCCGAAAGGCACGGGCCAGGGCCGAAGAGGTCATGGAACCCATACGTTCCGTAACCGGACTCATGCGTAGTTTTTAACCATGAAACTACCCGCTTTTGCGAACTTTGCGGGGTCTTCTTGTACCTTACGATGGCAGAAGAAGAAACCACAATGTGCACAAAGGCCTCGCAAAGTTCACAAAGAAGAATGTATAGTGCTCTTCGTGTAATTTCATTGTATCCATTGCGGCCAAATATAAGCGATCATAATGTTAACCGAGATCTGCACGGAGAGATACAGTGCAACACCTAATTATATAAGATACAATAAAACAGCATTTTAAATGATTGATTATAGTCAGATAACTTCTCTTTGTGAGTTAGTGCCTTTGTGGTTTTTCGAACTGAATTCAAATCTGAAATATGTAATCCCTATTTTGCCGGAATGATACTTATAATCGATAACTACGACTCTTTTACTTATAACCTGGCTCATTTAGTAGCCGGAATTGCGGGAGATTATGAAGTACACCGCAACGACCGTATTACGGTTGATGAGGTTCGGGCAAAGCAGCCTTCGGCCATCCTGATCTCGCCGGGACCGGGCCGGCCCGCCGATGCCGGTATCACCGAAGATTTGATTCGCGCGTTAGGTATGGAGACCCCGGTTCTTGGAGTCTGTCTTGGTAACCAGGCCATTGGGGAAGTGTTTGGCGCCAGGGTAGTTCATGCACCCACGCTGATGCATGGAAAGACCTCTTCGATCGAGCATGACGGAAGGACGATCTTCGAGGCCCTTCCGCAGCCCTTCCCGGCCACGCGGTATCATTCACTGATGCTGGATCCCGAAACTATCTCCGAAGAACTGGAGGTGAGCGCCCGAACGGCAGACGGGGTCATTATGGGAGTCCGGCACAAGACGTATCCGATTGAGGGAATCCAGTTTCATCCCGAAAGCATCCTCACAGAAGTCGGGCCGAAATTACTTCATAATTGGATTTCCCTTTATGTAACGCCAAATGTAAAGCCTGCTTCCACGTTAACCCGCTGAGTTGGATAGAATTGGAATGAACGGATCTGAAACCACTACATTTACAGAAATACTTCATTGTCTGGCTGAACAGAGAAACCTGGGACCGGATCAGGCACGGACGGCTTTGGAGTTGATTATCAATGGAAATATTTCCGAGGCTCAGATAGCAGCGTTTCTCTTCGGGATGCGCGCCAAAGGGGAGACGGTCGAAGAAATGACCGCTTTTGTTGAAGTGATGCGCAGGGCCGCCATAAAGGTTGATGTGGATGTTACCCATGCCGTGGATCTTTGCGGAACCGGTGGAGATAACGCCAATACATTCAATATCTCCACGGCTTCCATGTTTGTGGTGGCCGGAGCAGGCGTGCCGGTCCTGAAACACGGGAATCGGAGCGTGTCAAGCCGCAGCGGAAGCGCCGATGTTCTTGAAGCGCTGGGAGCCGTTGCCGCCCTGCGTAAGCCGCAGGTCGAGGCGGTTTTCCGGGAAACGGGACTGGCATTTATGTTTGCGCCCTATTTCCATCCGGCGATGAAACACGTCATGCCCGCCCGCCATGCCCTTCATCTGCGGACATTCTTCAACATCCTCGGCCCGTTATTGAATCCGGCAGGGGTGAGGCGTCAGGTAGTCGGGGCGTATAATCGAAAGATCGCTCATCTGATTATTCAGATCCTGCGTAACCTGGGCACCGAATTTGCCTATGGAATCAATGCTGAAGATGGCCTGGATGAGTTTACCACCACCACTTATACCGATGTGTACGAGCTCAAGCACGAATTATATTCGGATGCCATCCGCTTTGATCCCCGTGATTTCGGACTCGCACTGTGCGAAGCGGATGATCTGAAAGGAGGCGACAGAGAAGTTAATGCCGCGATTATCCGGGACCTCCTTAAAGGAAAGGGAACGACGGCACAGCGTGATATTGTACTGATCAATGCGATGTTCGGAATCCATGCCTCGGGCGTGGCAGATCATCTGAATGAAGCTCATGCCCTTGCCGTTGAAAGCATCGATTCCGGGAAAGCATTGCAGAAAATGCAACAATTCGTAGAAGCCACCAATGACGTCGGCTCACAGGAAAAACCGGATCTTCCATGAATACGATACTTGAGAAAATAGTCGCGCAGACGCGGGAAGATCTTGCTAAAAGAAAACGGAAGATCAAACACGCCGATTTCAGATCTTTCGAAATGTACGGCCGCAATCGCCGTTCGATGGTCGAAGCGCTTCAGGCCGAAAATCAGGTGGCCGTTATTGCGGAAATTAAAAAAGCGTCTCCCTCGAAAGGACTCATCCGGGAGGATTTCAATCCCGAAAAACTAGCTGAA
>CAZNHE010000108.1:6747-9161 GCA_964572735.1 uncultured Chitinophagales bacterium
TTTGCCCGGGTTCCTTTGGATAAGGTACGTATCCTGGGAGTCAACAACCGGGATTTGAATACGTTTAACGTAGAGCTGCACCGCGGCGTTGCCCTGCTGGAACAGGCGCCCGAACAGGTCGTCCGTGTTTCAGAGAGCGGGATCACTTCAGCGGGCGATCTGCGTTATCTCTATGATCATGGCGTTCATGCGGCGCTGATCGGCGAACACTTTATGAAACAGACTGATCCGGGACAGGCCCTGGCGGATCTCAGGGCACAATTCCTGGAATCAGCCGGTACCGAAAAGACAACCTCAACCTGATTTATCGATTTCGGACCATGTTTTTCGAGAATGAACCAATACCCCGGACGCGGGTGAAAATATGCGGCCTCACTACTTTGGAGCATGCACGTTATGCATCCGGCGCCATGGCTGATTTTCTGGGATACATCTTTTACGAGAAGAGTCCCCGTTACATCGATCCGGCTGCGGCGGCAGCGATCATTACCTGGGTCGAGGGACCGGAAAATGTAGGCGTGTTTGTGAATCAGTCGATTGACGATGTCAACGATATTGCCCGGCTTACCGGCATCGATTACATCCAGCTACATGGAGATGAATCGCCCGAATACTGCCAGCTTATGGAGAAACCCATCATAAAAGCGTTCCGGATAAATGAGAACGACACCGCCGGAACCCTTCTTGAGCGGATCGGTCCGTATCGGAATACCGTCGATTATTTCCTGTTTGATGCCTATACTCCCGAATTGTATGGGGGAAGCGGAAAATCCTTTAACTGGGATATTTTGGCCGGCTTTGATTCGCCGAAGCCGTACCTGCTTGCCGGGGGGTTATCGGAGTTTAACATCAGGGAAGCTGTTGAAGAGGTGAGGCCGTTCGGGCTCGATATATCGAGCGGCCTTGAAGAGGAACCGGGAATTAAAAGCTTCGAAAAGATGGAAACCTTTTTCAATGTGATGAATGATATCTGGGAAGAACAGCCTGAAGAGTGAAAGTTTCACGATCGAAAAAAGCGAGAAAGGATACTCACGATTTAACCTTCTCGAAGAGTTAATCACAATGTTCATAAAGAAAAAACATAGTGTTCTTCGTGGTGAATAAGAAGCGATAAAAGAAGATAATTAATGCTGTCATAGGATCGAAGAGTTGACCACAAAGTTCACAAAGATTACACAATGTCCATAAAGGGAAAATACGTAGTTCTTTTAGAGCAAAAGCAAAACCATTTAAAGCGAACTCAGTAATTTTATAAAAGCAATGCAGGAACAAATTGTACTCGATCAGATGCCTGATAAACGAGGCTATTATGGTAAATTCGGCGGTCGTTTTGTCCCCGAAATCCTGATTCCGGCTTTAGAGGAACTTGAAGCTGCTCTGGAGGAAGCAGAAGGTGACCCCACTTTCCGAAGCGAATACCTCGCTCTGCTTCATGATTATGTCGGCCGCCCGACTCCCCTGACTTTTGCCGGCCGGATGACGGATCACTATGCCTGCGGCAGGATCTATCTGAAAAGGGAGGATTTGTGCCATACAGGAGCGCATAAAATCAATAACACTATCGGACAAATCCTTCTGGCACGGCGGATGGGTAAAAAGAGAATCATTGCCGAAACGGGTGCCGGCCAGCATGGAGTGGCTACGGCCACCGTTTGTGCATTGTTTGCGATGGATTGCACAGTCTATATGGGCGCCGAAGACATGCGCCGCCAGCGCCTTAACGTCGATCGCATGCGCCTGCTGGGGGCAGAAGTGCGAAGTGTGGAGAGTGGATCACAAACGCTGAAGGATGCCATCAACGAGGCCATCCGCGACTGGGTGACGAATGTCGGAGATACGTTTTATATCATCGGATCGGTGGTGGGCCCGCATCCTTACCCGAAAATGGTGCGTAACTTCCAGAAAATTATCGGGGAAGAAACCCGGGAGCAATTGTTGAAAAGGGAAGGGCATCTGCCGGATTATGTGCTGGCCTGTGTGGGCGGAGGTTCTAACGCAATGGGTATTTTTTATCCTTTTCTGAGTGATTCGTCTGTGAAACTGATCGGACTGGAAGCTGCCGGCGAAGGCATCGAAACACATAAGACGGCCGCCTCAATGACCTGTGGATCGCCGGGAATTCTGCACGGAGCCATGAGCTATCTGTTGCAGGATGACGACGGCCAGGTAGAACTGGCTCATTCCATCAGTGCCGGACTGGATTACCCGGGTGTGGGTCCGGAGCATGCTTTTCTGCACGATTCCGGGCGGGTACGGTATTATCCGGTTACCGACAAGGAGGCGATGCAGGGCGTGAAGTTCGTTTCCATGAAAGAGGGCATTATTCCGGCTATAGAAACCGCACATGCCGTTGCCTGGCTCGAAAACCTGATGCCTCAGACGCATAAGGATGATCTGGTAGTGGTCTGCTTCTC
>CAZNHE010000109.1:0-1218 GCA_964572735.1 uncultured Chitinophagales bacterium
ATAAGAAGGAAGATCCGATAGATTATGGATATTTACCCGCCGCTCGATACGGCGCAATAATGTGGGACGTTTATAATTTGAGAAATCATGTCCTGTTTGTATACGTAATTGTGTAAAAACATCGCGCAAAGCATTCTCCTCATGTGCAGGTCGTTCTTCGACGTCTAAAGGAATTTGGATCGTTCCCCGGCCGTTTTTATACGCAATGAGCTTCTCCGGAATCTCCGCAACACGCAGCACCTGATCTGCAAGTTCCGTCGCGATAGCATTACGAGGCATCTCATCAAATTCCGCTTCCTCGGGATCCTGCACAAAGGCAGTGCCGCCGCGTTCCTTAATGCGTTTCAGCCCCATGGATCCATTGGCTCCCGTGCCTGACAAGACAACGCATACGGCGTTGGCACCATCCGAATCGGCCAGCGTGCGGAAGAAAATATCTATCGGCGCACGGCGGTCTTCTACCTGCGTATTTGTCAGCACAGCAATAGAACCATCCTGCATCATCAGGTGCTTATTAGGCGGCACGACGTAAACATGGTCAGGCCTGATCCGCACTTTCCGGGTTACCTGCTTAACCGGAATATCACAAACCGACTGGAGCACTTCTGCAAGATGGCTCTCGAAATCCGGCGATAAATGAAGGATAACCACATAAGCCATCCCTGAATCGGCAGGGACATTCATGAAAAAAGTTCTCAGTGCCGCGATGCCGCCCGCGGAGGCTCCGATACCAACGATAAGAAAATCACTCCGACCTGTAACGCCGATGGGGTTGTTTTCTAGAGGGGGATTCGAGGGTTCAGGCAAATTTCTAACCATAATGTACTAATTAATGAAGGGGGGTAAACAGCACCAGAGGGGATAATTTCCACCCTCTTCCCTTAATAAATACGGCTGGCGTCAGCCATGATTGTGTAACTAAAAGGTAACCCGGGCGGCGCTGCCATGTTTGATTATGCAGATTATGTTACTATAACATAACATCCTTACATGTAAAATGGCACTATCGTTAATCTCCTCATTAGCTGTTTATCCCAAACGTAGTTTGGTGCGCACTTATCCCGTTTTTACAGTTGCCTTAAATTATTACATATGGAATGTAATGATTATAAACGATTGATATCCCATATTTGCCTCCCGTCAGGGCTGACGTTACCCGCCATAATTCAGGAGGAAAACGGTTTTTGCCTATTGAAGCGGGGTAGCCCGATCTTCCAG
>CAZNHE010000109.1:1318-9095 GCA_964572735.1 uncultured Chitinophagales bacterium
CCCATACCCGGAGACGCCCGCATTTGTGGATGGTTAACGCGGAAAAACCGGTCAAACACTTGATACTGCACATCTTTAGGAATGCCGATCCCCTTGTCGCAGACGCTTACTTTGACTCCTTCTTTGAGGGGAATGGAAGTGATGGTCACCTCACCCCCGGCCGGCGAATATTTAATGGCATTGGAGATAAGATTGTTCAGCACTTGTCCGATACGATCTCTATCGGCCGTCACCGGGTTTATATCTCCCAGGCGGAAAATCAGCCGATGTTTTGGTGAAGTATGCCGAAAGTTCTCCGCGTTTTCTGTGATCAGCTCGTTAAGATCGAACCGGGTCTGATGCAGAGGGAGCCGTTTTTCGGAGATTCGCGCGTTGTCGAGCAAATCATGGATAAGATCTGTGAGACGATTGATCTGGAGGTTCAGTCTCCGGATGAATTCGGTGCTGCCGTTTCCCCGGGTTTGTTCAGCGGTTTCCAGGAGTAATTCAACATAAGCCTTGATGCTGGTGACCGGCGTTTTAAGTTCGTGACTGGCAACACTTATAAATTCATCCTTTTGTTGCTCCAGCGCCCTACGAACCGTAACATCAAACATCACGCCTGTAAATCGCACGGCGCGGTTTCCTTCCCGGACGACAACGCGCCCGTAACTGCTCATCCAGCGCACTTCCCCGTTATCGACGCGAATAATGCGAAATTCCGTATGTAAAACGCCGGTTTCTTCAATGGCCGTCTGTAATTGTTTACTTACAGAGTCTATATCCTCGGGATGCATGAAACGAAAGAAATCTTTGACGCGCCCGTCATGATCCGGTTCCAGTCCCAGCAAATCGAAAAATTGCTTATTACAGACTGTTTTGCCGGCTGCCATATCCCAGTCCCAGGTACCCATTTCAGCGGCTTCAAGCGTAACCTGCAGCCGGTCTTCAGAGGTACGCAGAGCCTTTTCCGCCTGTTTTCGCTCTGTAACGTTCATGCAGATACCGGTCATACGTACGGCTCTTCCCTGCTCGTCGCGGACTACCTGTCCTTTGCCCTCCATCCAGATAACTCTGCCGTCGCGGCGTACCCATCTGTGTTCAATATCATAAGGAGCGTCCTCCTCAATACTATGGCGGATAGTCTCCTGGATCCGGCCCCGGTCGTCGGGATGAATGGCATGGAGAAAGCTCTCGAACCGGCCGTCAAACTCACCCGGGTTCATGCCGTGCAAGGCCTCCAGGTTTCGCGACCATACTATAGTATTGTTCGTGATATCCCACTCCCAGGTGCCGATTCCCACTGCTTCGAGGGTAAAGCGTAACCGCTCCTCACTCTCACGCAGAGCCTGTTCCGCCTGCTTACGCTCAATCAAATCCGCTGCCAGCCGTGCCAGCAGGTCAAGGTAACGCACCTCCCGGTCGGATGGCCGGCGCGGAACGGTATAATGGTTGTTGAGCAGGCCCAGCAGGCGTCCGTCGCGGGTAAGCAGCGGCGTGGACTGGATGGCCCGGATGCCATCCTCCAGAATAACCTCCAGATCCTCAGTTCCCCGTAGTGCCGGATCGTTTGCTATATCGCTCCAAATAATACGCTCCATCTTATGGGCCGCCACATCGCAAACCACCGGCGAGCCTGATTCCTTAAAGTGCTCGATGAACCGGCGGCCGAAGCCCTGGTGAACTTCAATGCGCAGATTATCAGTATCAGGATTATAGAATTGGATATTACCTTTGGTGGTTCCGGTCAGTTCCACTGCAGCGGCAAGGATTTCGCGCAGCAACGTCTTCATATCCCGGGTGCGTGCTATACGCGTACTAATAGCCTGAAGCTGTGTCATAGCAGCAAGATCGTTGGCCATTCGCGCTTCGGCTTGTTTACGTTTGGTGATATTTTGCGTGACGCCGATCATCCGGGATGGCGTTCCGTCTTTATAATAAAAAGGACGTCCCCGCACATGAAGCCAGGCCGTTTCGCCATCGATACGGTGGATACGATATTCCACCTCAAACTCCGTTCGCTCTCTGATCGCCCGGGTAAATGCCGTCTGCCAGCGTTTACGGTCTTCCTCGTAGATGGCCCCTGCCAATTGTTCGTAGGTCAGGTCATTCCCCGGCAGGATACCGAAATTCGCTTTACAGGTATCGGAAGAAATCAGCACATTGGTTGCAAGATCTACCTGCCAGGAACACAATCCCCCTGTTTCAAGAGATATTTGCAGGCGTTCCTCCGATTCACGCAAAGCCTCTTCTCCCTGCATACGTTCGATCAGATCGGCAGCCTGGCGTGCAAGTACATCCAAAAAGTCGAGGTCATGTTCAGACGGTTCATGGGGTTTGTTCCATTGCGTGGAGATCATCCCCAGTATCCTTCCATTGCGCGAAATGAGCGGAGTGGTTTGTACGGCACGGATGCCGATCTGAAGGTAGGCTGCCAGATCTTCCGTGCCTGCCATAAAATCGCATTTTTCGACGTCCGGTACGATTACCCGTTTCCGGGTCTGCAGGGCAAGAGCACAGGAACTATTAGAATCAGGAGACACCCATTCCCAGAATTTCGTGGCATCCGGATGGAATCCGCGGAAGGCCAACAGACGGAGTTCTCCTTTCTCTCCTCTCTCCGGATAAAACATCTGGATACTGGCATGTTCCGAATGCATAATCGCAGCGGCGGCATTGATGAGCTCTTCATACAGGTTTTCAACATTTTCTTCTTCAATGATCCGGGAACTGATGTCCTGCAGGGTCTTGTAACCGACTAAATCCGCCCTGAGCTTTGCCTCGCTTTCCTGCAGCGCTCTGATCGTATGCTCCCGTTCCAATGCGACGCTCGCAATAGAGGTTCCGAAATCCGCCAGGCGGCGCTCCCATTCATTCGGTTTCCGGGGTTCATTAAAGCAGAGCATGAACGATCCCAGAGGCTGCCCTTCCGGGTTCCGTATGGGAGTGGAAAAACAGGCCAATATACCATGAGCAACGCATAGTTCCCGCCATTCCTTTGACCATTTATCGTCGCCGGCAATATCCTCACAAACCACCTGTGTTCCGCGATATACCGCTTCACCACAAGTGCCGATCATGAGGTCGTTGATAGGAGCGTCTTCTAACCCCTCTCCGAATGAAGGAGGGAGATCAGGAGCGATGGAGCGATGAAATCTTTCATGTCTCCCATCTGCAAGCAGAATACCGGCCCGCACGCCCGGGCTCAGCCGCGGCACGGCATTGCATAAAGAGGTAAGGCAGCTTTCGGCTCCCGCGCCCGAAGCTATCAGTTCCAGCAGCTTCTTTTGTTCTGCCAGCAGCCGTTCTGTACGCTCTTGTTTTGTACTGTCGGTGAAGTTTGAAGGTTTATGTATTTTCTTAAGCAAATGGTCTTTATTGCTAACAAAAGATAAAACTTATAGTTTACAACTACATTACTTACAAATCGGGAAGATTACCATCAGAATTATCTAATTGTATGATAAATGAGAGTTAATTGTGCCCTGCAAATTTCGGAGATACCTGATATGAAATCGCCTCTGCCGTGAGGAGTGCAGCGCCTGGTTTGCCTGTAAAAGGGCCTTCTATAGGATAATTGTCGTTCGCCGCCAAAGCAGCGAATCTTAGAGAACGTTCAAGTTGCGGTTTCAACAAGATCCGTCCGATAAAAGTTCAGCAACTGCGGGCAACGGATTGCTTTCATCTGTTGTAATTTTTGATTCCCGAATCATTGAAAAAGCCATCGGCCCTGCAAATCATATCAAAAAGGAGCAGTGCTTTTTAGCAGGGAAAATCCGATTTTCAATCCAGCCATCTGGAAAACATCTGCCGGAGTTTTATGAAAAAAACAACAGAAGATCATTACAAAATCAGTCCGACCGCCAAACTTACGGCCTGGTGGAGGTCCCGGTCGGATATTCCCTATGCTATGGAGATTGCAGATGCTATAGGTGCGGAGCAGACAGCCGGGCAACTCGCGGGAGACCTGACCTCACCGATGGCCTCGTTGTCGATGCCGGTGATGGAGGCAAGATACAAATCAATCGACTATGCAATCGGGGAAAGCGGCATCGATAATGTACTGGAGATCGCCTGCGGATTGTCTCCGCGCGGCCTGGCTATAGCGGCCAATAACGGCATTTATGTTGGAACAGACCTGCCGGAAATATCCGCCGAAACATTCCCCGTTATCAGGAAGATCGCTTCGAAGGAAGGAATCGGAGAAGAAAGACTGCACCTGCAGCCCGTAAATGTGCTGGACGAAAAACAATTGAAAGCCGCCGGAAGCTATTTCGGGAAGCAGCCTTTTGTGCTTTGTAACGAAGGTCTGCTAATGTACCTGAATCGATCGGAGAAAGCTGAAACGGCCCAAAATATCCGGAAGCTGCTGCTGGATACCGGAGGCATTTGGGTTACCCCCGACCTTGCCTTTCATGAAATCCTGTTCAGGACGATCGATCCAGGTGCTGCCGGAGGAGCATTGAAAGAAAATGCCGAGGCACGGCTGAAGAAAATCACGGACACGACCGGGAGGAATTTCCGTGATAATTACTTTCCCGGAGAATCCGAAGCCGTTCAGTTTTACCGGGATTGCGGATTCCTGATTCGGGAATACCCGATGGTGGATAAAAGCCGTGAACCATCGACTCTTTCCATAGTCGCTCCTGAGCTAAAAGAACTCGTTTTAGGGGCATTGTCCGCGTTAAAAGTATGGGTACTGAAGCCGGTGAAGCAGGACGGTCGGGACGAATGACATCAGGCGAAAAAAAGGGCGGGAATCCTTGGTTTACAGAAGGAAAAGGCCGGAAACACAGGCGGAGCCGAACAGGATCCGAAACCGGCGGGATGTAAGGATATAATATAATGGCCCTGCGTGGGATCAATTACGACATCGGGACTCCTTTCAGAAAGGGAGAGCTCAGCCGGCCTGATTTTGATGAATCCATCATCAAGAAGGAAATAGAAATCATCAGGAATGACCTGGGGTGCGACGCCATCAGAATATCGGGGTATGATATTCACCGGCTGTTACGGGCATCGGAATTCGCCCTGGAGCAGGGCCTGCAGGTATGGCTTTCCCCGGCTTACATCGATGCAACACCGGAAGAAGCTGAAAGGTATCTTGTTGATTGCGCCAAAGAAGCGGAAGAGCTAAGGAAGAAATACAACGATTTGGTTTTTGTGGCCGGCTGTGAATATTCCCTGTTCCTGAACGGATTCGTCAAAGGAAGAACGATCCATGAGCGGATCATGAAAATATTTTCCCCGGTCGGGATCATGCTTAATTCACTGGGATTCCGGCGCGGAATGCACCGCCGGCTAAATGTATTCCTTCGGGATACCGTAACGACCATAAGAAAACATTTTGGCGGAAAACTGACCTACGCTTCAGGTACGTGGGAAAGAATCGATTGGGATGCATTCGATATCGTTGGGATCGATCACTATCTTGCCGCATACAATAAATCGTCATACACCAGGAAATTGGCAGATTACTATAAATTCAACAAGCCGGTTGCCGTTCTGGAATTCGGATGTTGTACCTATAAAGGCGCAGAAGATAAGGGCGGAGCCGGATGGACAATCACTGAAGTCGTTGATGGTAAACGGGCTGTGAAAGACGGTTATGTCAGGGATGAAACGGTTCAGGCAAATTATATTATTGAGTTGCTCGGAATTTTTGAGCGGGAAAAGATCTATGGCGCATTTGTATTCACATTTGTCAATCCCTCAGCCAGATATAACAGCAATCCCCGGTTTGACCTGGATATGGCCAGCTATGGGATCGTAAAACCGGTTGACGATACGAATGAGGCTTCCTACAAAGGATTACCCTGGGTTCCGAAAGAGGCATTTCATCGTTTGTCGGCTTACTATAAAGTTAATCCATCATAACAAACAGGAGGTAGATACATGCCAAAGTGGTACTGGGTTAAGCGGCTTATATTTGCTTTCTCTATCGCGGGAGTGGTGCTTTTCGTTGCACATCTCCTCAGGGGACACACGGCAGCGGAGGCGGTGGGCTCGCAGCACTGTGGGGCGTCATCGCGGCAGTAATCTTCACGGCCGCCGGTTACATCAAATACAAACGTAATCCTGCGTACATGC
This sequence comes from uncultured Chitinophagales bacterium, assembly GCA_964572735.1. GTDB lineage: Bacteria > Bacteroidota > Rhodothermia > Balneolales > DATFMH01 > DATFNI01. The sequence continues at coordinate 7,388 of CAZNHE010000109.1, forward strand.
TGCCGCGTTCCAGGAAACCGTAAGCACACAGTCAACTACTTATTCCGGACGCGTTGCGCGTATGCTGAATTCTGAGGGATCCGGGCCGGGAAGGATGGATGTTCCAGCATCATCCCTTATCCGGATGAGGAGCATCCGATAAGGACGAATTTCGTAAACCCAAACAACTAGAGAGGATTAAAAAAGTCCGGATTTGGAGTCTCTCCCGCCTCTGCCGGGCCATCACAGCCGGAAACGATGTAAGCAGCAGTATCTGTCGATAAATGATGCTCCCGGCAAGCCGGACCTTGCGGCTATCTGAAAAACATTATGGAAATAACCCGTACATCGGAAACATAACCCCGGGAAGCTTCGCTTGCTGCCCCTGGTATTCGGCCGGACTGATTACAAATTGCGTTCTATAATCTCCCTGAGCTCGGCAATGTCGAAAGGCTTTTTGATGAAACCATCGGCGTTCACCTTTCTTCCTATTTTCTCTATATCCGGGTTGGCCGAAAACAAAATCGCCGGAATATGCCGCGTTTCCGGGTTATTTTTCATCAGTGATACAGCCTTTTCTCCCCCCATTTCCGGAATCCACAGATCCATCAGAATAACATCAGGATGAATTTCCTCAATATCGGAAATAATATTATCACATTTCATCCTCATTTCTATACGTCGGTTGGGCTTTCTTAGTATCGTTTTACACAGAAACGATATCTCCAAATCATCTTCATAAACCAGAACACATTTTTCCATGACTTTTCATTTTAATGTATGGTTGATGAACGTTGGCAATGGTAGTACATCAACAACGGCAAGATTATTATTACAATATAAAATATCCATTGACCTGACGAGCTGTTTCGGTTGTTCGTCCGCAAGCTATCCCGGCCCCCGGCGGATGGAACAACAGGGGATATGAAAATCGTGCCCTGTTCGGGGGAAACGCGATTTTTCGGAACGGTGAAGAATAAGGTTCATGATGATTCCTGTACTGTTCAGGACTTCCGGTGTTGCGGTTTAAATGTCTGTTTTACCGGCAATCTAAAGTAAAATGTGCTGCCTTTTCCCCTTTCACTTTCAACCCAAAGTCTGCCGTTATGACGCTGTATTATCTCATAAGAGAGAAACAGCCCGATACCAAGACCTTTGAATTGAACCGTATTAGGATATTCCACGCGATAATATCTGTCGAAAATCTTCGTGAGATCCCCGGGGGAAAGTCCGATGCCTTCATCCCTTACCGCAACGGTTACTTCATCGTTTTTTTGTTCCACTGTAATGAAAACCTGTTCCGCATCAGGAGAATACTTCACGGCGTTGCTCAACAAATTCATAAGTACCTGTTGAAGGCGTTCTTTGTCTCCGGTCACTTCGTCCTTTGTCTTTCCTCTTTTTATCAGCTTGTGTTTCGGAGAAGTGTGCTGTATAGAATCGATGGCATTGTCTACCATTTCGTTAAAATCAAACCGGGAGAAATGATAAGGAAGCTTCCCATGCTGGATTTTATTGACGTCCAGCAGTTCCTTTATCAAACTGTGGAGCCTTTCTATGGAGTAAGTTGCTTTCTTTGCATAAGTCGCTGCTTCTTCATCGCCTTTATCGAGCGTGCTCTCCAGTAACTGCAAATATGCTTTGGCGGAGGTAAGCGGTGTTTTCATCTCATGACTGGCAATGCCGATGAATTCGTCCTTCTGCTGTTCCTTTAGCTTTTGTTCGGTGA
>CAZNHE010000110.1:0-8884 GCA_964572735.1 uncultured Chitinophagales bacterium
ACATCATTTCCTTCATGAACATTCTCTACGTTTTTCCTCATCCGGATGATGAATCCTACGGGCCGGCCCCGGTGATGGCGATGCAGCACTGGCAGGGACACCAGGTTCATTTGCTCACGCTGACTCGCGGCGGAGCTACCAAACGGCGTTTATATTATGGTTACAGCATTGAAGAGATGGGGCGCGTGCGTAAGCAGGAGATGCATGAGGTGGCAAAGGTCCTCGATCTGGATGGCTTCACGATCCTGGATATGCCCGACAGCGGACTTAAGGAGATGGATCCTCTAGAAATAGAGAAGGCTATTGAACATCATGTCGATAGCATTCGTCCCGATGTGCTGGTTTCGTATGCCGTTCATGGGATCAGTGGCTTCCCGGATCACCTGGTGGCCCATGCCGTGGTGAAGCGGGTATTTTCTCAATATAAACGGAATAACAGCGATTATCCGCGGCGCCTGGCGCTGTTTACCTTGCGGAAAGCTCCTGAAAAAAGCTACTTCAATCTCTCCTCTTCGCCGGATGGAGATATAGACTGCTGCATTCAGTCCGGACCTGAGGATATTGAGAAGGGTAAAGCGGCGCTTCTTTGTTATAAAACTTACCTGGAAACGATCCGGAAAACGAAAATTATGGATCAGGTGCCGGAGCCGAAGTATTTTGAGATTTATCAGGAAGATTTCGATCCCTGGCTGACGGATTTATTTGAGCAGATGCCAAACTGAGTTTGTTTCGTCATACTAAAGTGTTATTGGTCGCTGGTCTGCATTTGGTTGTCCCTGGTCAATTTTCTTTTATCGTTAATCCTTGTTCCGAAATCCGAATACCTGTTGGTTCTCGCAGAGTCACGCAGATGTAACCGCGGAGTTTCGGAGAGTATGCATCAGCGGAAATCTGCGTAAAACTCAGCGGAACTCCGCGAGAAATAAAAAGGGCTATTCACCCTTTCCTTCTTCCCGGGCTTCGGTCAGTTTGGAACTCAGCAGGCTGATTAAACCGTCGCGATAGTAGCGGCCGGGCTTATTGTCGGGCACATTATTCAGGATATCCAGAATATCCTGAAGTTTTTTGTCGAGCCGGGAACGGTCATTTTCATGAGATTCCTGATAATAATCGTTGAGCAGCCGCGGATTTTTGCGAAACGCCTTTGTGAAATGCTGATAAGCCTGTTTACTCTTCTCCTGCTGATGTCCCAGCGCCAGACCGAGGTTAAATGCCGTGATATGATTGGCCCCTCCCAAACGCTGAGCTTTTGCAAAATCCTTTTCGGCACCCCCGGCATCATCATTGAACAGGCGCGCCACTCCCCGCTGTGAATACAAGCCCGGATCATCATCAATCTGTTCGATGACCTTGTCGTACATCTCCACCGCTTCGGCAAATTTGCCCTGCCTGTCGAGGATATTGGCGTACTGCGACAATAGTTGCGGGTTTTGAGGGTCTTCCTTTGCGGCAACGTCGAGGTCGGCTGTCGCCTTTTCGAACTCATCCTGTTCGGCGTAGACCGCAGCCCGGCCGATATAGGCCCGCGTGTACTCAGGATCCAGCTCTATGGCTTTATTCAGGTCGGAGAGAGCGTTCTCATGTTCACCGACCTGCAGGTATTCAGAAGCCCGCTGTTTATAGGCGGCCTCGAAGTCCGGCTTCTTTTCAATCGCCCGTTCGTAATACCGGAGTGCTTCCATATGGTTATTAACCGCGGCAGCCGTATAGCCAAGGACAAACCATTCCTCGGCAGAACGTTCCTCTTCAGGTACTCTCTGAATCTGTTTCACGGCTTTTGCAAGCAGCTTTTCTTTTGCATCTGTGAGCTTCTTTTCCTGAAGAAGGTCGGGTAATATGCGGTCGATTGTTTCAGCCATATATGGTTACGTCAAGTAAAGTTAATTATTTGTAAGTTATAAAAGGATATAACACAGAGTGAAATTACGGGTTTTACAGGTTGATCCCAATGTGGCTCTGAAAAAGGCGGCTATCCGGATTGCTCCGGAAGGCTGCCGGATGAGTTCTGTCTTCTACATAGATTATGGGAAGATCCAACAGCCCGACAACAAGATCCTGCATATTAATTTTCTCTTGCAACGGACAGGTAATGAGAAAGAAAGATAGATAATGTCCCCCATTTTGGATAAAACGCTTTTTCCGCTGCCGGTGTGCTGATCGTACCGGAAGAAGCCAGACCTATGGTTGTAAGTTTTCGATAGATTTTTCGGATTATTTTGTAAATTGATGTAAAAATAAATCCATACGTTTTATATATTTTGGCCGGCCTGCTCTTTTTTTATCTTAGTATACCTTAACGCTTGAGAAATGGGACGTTTTGCCACAATCATAATTATTTTGCTTCTTTTGGAGGGCGGTTGTTCGACTCCAAGAGCAACGACGGAAAGACCAGCCGCAAGAGGATACATTACCAGTTTTCCGGAAAGAGATACGCACCAGGATCTCACCCGCCTGTTCCGCTCGATAAAACGCATTACGAGTACCGTCTTTTATAACAGCTACGAATTCAAGGCTTCGCCTGCCATGTACGACGGGAATATCCCGGAAGATCAGGCCAGGACACTGGCAGTGAGGGAGAGTCATATTCATAATAGTACGGCAGGTACGGCCCTGGTTCTCTCAAATACCCGAAACCGGCTCTTATTGCTTACCTGCGCCCATATTATCACATTTCCCGACACGATTGTGCAATACTATCCGACGAACGACCCCAATGGACAAAAACCGGTCAGGTTGATGGCTTACAAGGTCCGGCAAATCAATCTGTTGATAGATAACGAAGAATTGGGGCGTTTTGATGTTGTTGCCGAGGATCGGCATAAGGATCTGGCTTTACTGGCTCTGGATGCACCTGTGCAGAACTCGCGAAATATATTGCCCTTCGATTTCCCTGTGGGAAATATTCAGGATCTGAAACTGGGTTCCTTCACTTATATATTGGGTTATCCAAAAGGGTATCAGATGGTTGCCCATGCTATCGTGGGTGGGATAACCCGGGGCGAACACGGCAGCTTTTTAATTGATGCCCCTTTTAATCACGGGTTCAGCGGTGGGGTGGTCATGGCACTCAGGGGCGCCGCAGAGAAACTGGAACTGGTCGGCATCTCTAATTCATCCTCTGCTACGACGACCCGTGTACTGGCTCCCGATAAACAGAGCATCAGCGACGATGACGTCGACGATCTGTATACCGGTCCCATCATTCTCAAACAACAATCTTCGATCGATTACGGTATCACCAGGGTGATTCCCGTGAATGTCGTTCGTGAGTTCCTTATAGAAAACAGAGAGCCTCTGAGAAGGTACGGCTTCAGGATCCCCCGCCGGATGCTTCAATAAGGATTTCGGGAGATGTTTCTGCTTCTCCAAACCATTTGAAGGTATTCCAAGGAATTTTTTTTGGAGGAAGATGGGTGATGGTAAATCGTTCTTTCCGTGTAGGATGAAGGAACTGCAACCGGAAAGCGTGCAGCGCCAGGGAAGTCTGGCCATAGCCTGCGTTTCCATATTTATGATCCCCCCAAACCGGGTATCCTTCCTCAGAGAACTGAACCCTGATTTGATGAGATCTCCCGGTTATGAGTTGTATCTGGATCAGGCTCATGTCGTCCTGCTTTTCCAGCGTGTTATATGTTAAAACGGCTTTTTGGGCTGCATCCGCATCATCCGGCACTGCAGAAACGATATTTTTATCGTGATCTTTAATGAGATGATGCTCCAGGCGCCCGCCCGGAGCGGGTGTGCCATGGACTATGGCCAGATACTCTTTGCGAATGCTCCGGCGGCGCATCTGGTCGGACAGCCGGGAAGCCGCCTTGCTGGTTCGCGCGAACATCATCAACCCCGAGGTAGGCCGGTCCAGCCGGTGAATCAATCCAAGGAACACATTGCCCGGTTTATGGTATTTTTCCCTGATATATTCCCGTCCCGCGGAAAGCATGTCGTTATCACCGGAGGAATCGGGTTGAGAAGGTACATTTGGGGGTTTATTAACCACCAGTAAATGGTTATCCTCGTAAACAATGACAGCATCCGGGGGCATCATATAGCGACCTTTTTTCGTTGAAGAGTTGAAAACCGGGAAGTTTCCACAAAATTCGAAGCACTTCAAACCAATTTATAAAATCCATGGGATTATCCTTGCAGGAGAAAGTCGAGAATCTGCCGTTTCGTCCGGGGGTATATATCTATAAAGATGAAAAGGGCAGGATTCTGTACGTGGGCAAGGCCAAACGGCTGCGTAACCGTGTACGCTCCTATTTCCAGGGATCCCGGGAAATGGAAACCCGCATCCGGGTGATGGTCTCCAAAATCGCCGATCTGGAGTTCATTGTCACCGATTCCGAAGCTGAAGCGCTGATTCTGGAAAGTAATCTCATCAAAAAACATCATCCGCGGTATAATGTCATGTACCGTGATGACAAATCCTATCCATATATCTGCGTAACGAACGGCGAACGCCCCCGTGTGTTTCCCACGCGGACCATCATCCGTGACGGCAGCCATTATTACGGTCCTTATGCCCAGGTCTGGCAGATGCGCCGGATGCTCGAGACCATCCGGGAAGCTTTTCATTTGTGTACCTGTGCCTGCTCCCCAAAACTCATCGATCGTACCAAAAACTTGCCGAAATGGCACAGCTGTTTTAATGAATATATCGGCGAATGCTCGGGAGACTGGGGTATAGAAGTATATCAGGATGCCATTGCAAAAGTGGAGCGTCTTCTAACGGGCAAAACGGAAGGGTTGATTCATGATCTGAAGGAAGAAATGGGGATCGCCTCCGAGGCTATGGCTTTTGAGAAAGCAGCCAAACTGCGGGATGGTCTTCTTGCTCTGGAGCGTTATAGTAAAAAGATGAAAATCGTGACGGACGACCTGGCAGACCGGGATGTATTCGGGCTTGAGGTGGAAAGGGAAGAACAGGTGGCGTGCGGGGTATTATTCAAGATCCGGGAAGGTAAATTGATTGGGAAATATCATCGCTTTTTGAGGAATATTGAGGAATATACCGAGTCGGAAATGTTACAGTCATTTGTCGAAGATTATTACACCAGTGAACTGGGTACATTGATTCCCGACGAAGTATATGTCAATTATGAACTGGCGGAAGAAGGACCGCTTGCGGAATATCTCTGGCAACAGCATGGGCGTAAAGTGCCTGTTCATGTGCCCAAAATCGGAGTGAAAGCCCAGCTCATGAAGATGGCTCAGTCGAACGCCAGGCTTCTACTCGACGAATATCTGCTGGAAAAATCGAAGGCGGAACGAAAGAAGATTCCCCACTCGGTGCACAGTTTAAAGAGGGATTTGTATCTTGACCGGCTTCCGCGCCGTATCGAATGTTTCGATAATTCCAATATCCAGGGAAGCGATCCGGTGGCTTCAATGGTTTGTTTTGTGGATGGAAAACCCCGCAAGAGCGAGTACCGCCATTTTCATATCAAGACCGTGACTGGTGCCAACGATTTTGCGTCCATGCATGAGATTGTCACAAGGCGGTACAGGCGGATGCTGCAGGAAAAGCAACAGATACCGGATTTGATCGTCATCGACGGGGGGAAAGGTCAGCTTTCGAGTGCCGTGGAGGCGTTGAAGGAGGTCGGCTTTTACGGGCAGGTGCCGGTTATCGGACTGGCCAAGCGCCTGGAGGAGGTTTTTGTGCCGCGACAATCCGAGCCGCTGATGATCCCAAAAACGTCGTCCAGTCTTAAGCTTCTGCAGCGTGTGAGGGATGAGACGCATCGTTTCGCCATCACCTTCCACCGGAAACAACGAAGAAAACGAACCCTTCAGACGGAACTGTGTCAAATTAGCGGAGTAGGCAGCAAAACGGCAGAAAAACTGCTTCGCCATTTTGGATCCGTAAAGAAAATCAGTGAAACCGATGAGCCGGAACTAAAAGAGGTGGTGGGAAGATCAACGGGCGCAGAGGTTTACCGCTTCTTTCATCCTCAGCAGAGAAAAGAACCGCAGGGCGACAAGCTGTCATAAGCGGGTTATCCTTTGTAAAAATCGATTAATATAGCAGCAACCGCGATGATTCTTGCTGATAATTAGCGAAAAATTAACTATTTTAAGGCGCTTAAAGGACAGGTTCGCATCATAATGCCATTGCGGGGAGCCTTTTTCGCCTTTATTTTGGTGTAGAAGACGTGGCGGCCAGGGGCTTCTTGGCGGAATGGATTATGCATGTTTGTGCAGACAGTGATAACGGGAATCATGGCACAGTAATTGTACCTTCTTTGAAAGAGAACATTTAAAAATTCATAATCTATTTAAAATTCAAAAGTATCTTAGCATGTAAAACAGGTACAGGACTTACCGGAAAGGCCGAAGTTCATTTATAACGGGCTTCACATAGACAGGATGCTCAGAATTTTCAAGAATTTCCACGGATAGTGAGATTATCATGAAAACCGAATTGAAGAAAAAGATTCCTTACGACGAGCTCACCGATCAGCAGCTGGTAAAGGTTTATCAGAAAAATGGCGATGAGCGTGCTTTCAAGATATTACTGGATCGTCATAAGAATAAGATTTATTCCTACATATATAGCATGGTAGGCAGGGGAGACGTGGCCAATGACATTTTCCAGGAGACCTTTACCAAAGTAATCACCAAGCTCGACGACACCTACAATGAACAGGGTAAATGGATTGCGTGGGTGATGCGTATTGCACATAATGCAACAATTGATTATCTAAGAAAACAAAAACGCTTTATTGACGTTAACTCCAATACCGACGATACTGACGACTTTTATGAACGTCTTCCTGACGAGAAGCTGGTCGATGCGGAAGAGGGTCTGGAGCTGGAAGAAGCGAAGGACAGCCTGATGAAGCATATCGCCAAACTTCCCGAGGAACAGCGCCAGGTAGTGATGTTGCGTCACTATTATGAAATGTCGTTTAAAGAAATCGCGGAATTGACAGATGTTTCTATTAATACGGCGTTAGGTCGAATGCGTTATGCGTTGATTAACCTGCGCAAATTGTTTGAACAGGAAAATGGCAAAGAAATCCGGTTTGCAAGGCGATGAAGCACTGTGCATAAAATACTTGATGGATGAGTTGGATCCGGCTGAAGTGGTACAGGTCGAAAAGAAAATGGAGTCGGATCCAAATTTTTTGATCGAGGTGGAATGCCTGAGGCGCACGATGAAGCGTCTCGATAAATTGCCGGTATTATCTCCACCCGAAAGCGTGGTCGACCAGATTTGCTTAAAGGCAAGAGAACACCGCGAGCAAACCGAATCCACACCGTTCATTTACCGGCTGTTTCATGATGCCCGCTATGCCAGCGCTGCGGCTATTCTTATCATCGGGGTTTCTGCCGGTTCATGGTTTCTGTTCAATAGTACGACAAGCGAAGAAGGCCAGGTACCTTCTTTCAGATTACAAAGTTCAACAATGCAGGGCGTGCGCGCACCTCAGCGGCAGGGGGCCGGCACAGCGGGAGCATGGGTTGATCATAATCATGTGCTGAGCATTCAAATGGTCAATTCCAACGGTCGTTCAACTAATGCCGTTACAGACAGTTCCCTCCTGCATAGCCTTCATAAACTGCGGGCCCTGGACAACAGCTCCCGGTCCGTAACACCCGCCCCCGAAATCGAGCTCGCGAGAGAAAAACGATAAATATGGGGTCGCCGTAAATGCCGAATCCTGAGCAATACATAAATATCTAAGTCCCTCCTGAAACGGCGATCTCCAAAATGAACTTAATCAGCACAGGTCTGGGATTTTGCAGTTCGGGGTTGTTTGGAATTTAGAGTTCATCATTTGGAATCTGCGCAGGAGGACTTGCTTGCCATGCAGAACAGACGGCGTATATGCGTACTTTTTTGATCATTACTATTGTGGGTTTGTGGGGAGCCTTTACTAATGCGGAAGCTCAGGTACGTCATATCGCATGGCCTCTTTCCAAACAGGCGTATTCAGGCCCTGTGCAGCCTGAAGTTGCCGCTGTCCCGAATCCACAGGTAGCCGTTCTGCAACAGGACAGCCTGTTTTTCTCGCCGCCCGATTCGCTGTATAAATATTCCACCTCTTTTGGCCGCACCACCACGTTAGGCGTTTTCTTTGCTCTCCCTGATTCGCTTTTTCCTGTCAGAATCACAGCTTTTGTAGTGAATTTTTATGGAGGAAGCTCACAAGCCGGTAATGAGCTGTTCTCGGCATCTATCCGGGCATTTCTTTGGGCAAACGTGCAGCAACCTGAAGACATCCAACCCGATAATCAGATTCGCGAGAGCTTTGCGCAGACGGTTTCTTCTCCTATCAATCAATATCGCGCCTATACGTTTTCTTTTTCAGACACTACACGAATCATGCAGCCCGAGTCGCTGGCCGTGGGATTACAATATACATATGCCGCCGATGCCCCATACAACGGAGCGGTGAGTCCTGCGTTTGGTTATCCTCCCGCCCAGTTCAGTGATTTTTACATTGATAGTACTTATTCTGCCGACAGTACCGCCACTGTCCATTATTACAGTCATCAGGATTACTGGACGGATCCGGATGAAATCGGCGATATTTCCGCGTGGCTCCTCCTGGAACACGATACGGCGTGGGTGAGCACGGGTATTGAGAAAGAACCGCCCGATCCGGATGCCATACCCATTCTTACAAATTATCCTAATCCGTTCAACCCGGTCACGGAATTACATTTTGTAAGTCCCGCAGAGGGGCAGGCAACCCTGCAGATCTATGATGTGCTGGGACGGCTCGTATATGAGAAAAAATACCGGGTCCGGTCCGGACAGGCCTATCATTGGCAGTGGGCGGCCTTCGATAACCACTCGGGGATATACATAGCCCGGGTGAAACTTAACGGACAGGTTTTTGTCAGAAAGATGACCCTGTTAAAGTGAAGTTTG
>CAZNHE010000111.1:0-8808 GCA_964572735.1 uncultured Chitinophagales bacterium
CTGTCTTTCAGAAGCTATTGCCAGGCTACAGAAGTGCGTCGAATGCTACAATTGACTGCCAGGGAAATGACAGGTGTATAGCTTATCAATAATCAATAATCAATGATCAGTAATTAATAGCCCGTTTCCAAAGGTCATGTTTCTTGTCCCTTACTTCCGGGGAAATGCCGGTGGCAGAAAGATGGGGACAAAGGCCGGCACCTAATGGAACAAATGTGCATTGATGTAAGGCATTTAAAGAATATCCGGTAGACCGGGTTGCCTGTCCTCTCTTATAAAGTACAGCTAAAGTACAGCAGGATTCATAGTTCATTTTAGTTATAAGGTAACAGACATGTATGATAACGTTATCGGCAATCAGTTCATGAAAGATGGAGGGTTGCTACTACTGGCATTGTTCCTCATCAGTGTGCTTCCGACAGGGGCACGAGCCAGGAATGGGAATCCCGGTTCGGCTCTTGTGGAAAGCATTCGGAACATCGCTCCGCAGGATTCGGTATTCGGCAGGGTCACCGATCAGGCCACGGGTGATCCTCTTCCGGGTGCGAATGTCTACATCAAGGGCACGACCATGGGCGTGTCGACCGATGCAAATGGCCGCTATCATCTTGCGGTACCCTCAATGTCGGATACGCTGATAGTTTCTTACATCGGGTACCAGGAAAAAACGGTTTCCATCAGGGGTCGCCGCGTTATTAATGTGCAACTGGTCGGCCAGGTGGTTTCGGGCAAGCAACTGGTGGTCATCGGATACGGCGTTCAAAAGAAAAGTGATTTAAGTAGTTCTATTGCTACGGTAAGTCCATCGGAGTTGCAGACAAACTCGGTCTTGCCAAATGCCGCGGCTGCCCTGGAAGGAACGACTGCCGGCGTCAGCGTAACGCCGTCGAGTGGTGAACCCGGGGCCGGTATCAATATCAGGATACGCGGATCCAATACCTTTGGCAATAATGATCCGCTGGTAATCATCGATGGTGCTCCGGGAGATTTGAATAATGTCAATCCTCAGGATGTCTCATCCATACAGGTTTTGAAAGATGCCGCCGCCGCTGCCATCTACGGGTCACGGGCAGCAAACGGCGTCGTCATTGTTACGACGAAACAGGGAAAACCGGGCAAGGCGCATGTCTCCATACAGTCTTCTTATTCCATCCAGTCTCCCGAGAAATTTATCCCTGTGACCAACGCCGAGGAGTGGGCACGAATAGACAATGAACTTCATGCATCAAATGGAAGTACCCCATTTAGTGAGCTGTCCGATCCTTCTTCTCTGGGAGCTGGGACCAATTGGCAGAAGCTGATGTATAGTCCGGCTCCAATGTATAATACCTATATGGGGATTTCCGGAGGGGATGAGAATACAACATACCGGGTATCGGGGTCTTTCAACAAGCAGAAAGGCATGGCTGTTGCCACAAATTATAGAAAAGCGCTCATTCATTATAACGGACATCAGCATATCGGGGTTTTCACCTTTAACGAAAGTGTATCCTGGATGGATATTAATCAGCGGGCCATGCCCGGTGGAAGTGGAAAGCCTATGACCCTGGATGTCGTATGGGCCCAGCCTATCATTCCACTCCACGATCCTGATAACGAAAATGGATGGGGAGGCGCTCCTGCCTGGCTGGCTACCCAGGCCATTAATCCTTACGGATTGGAAAAAATGAGAGAGAGCACAAATCATTATAATAATTTCAACTCGGATGTTAATGCCGAGCTGCATTTCTTAAAGCATTTCACCTATAAGATTAATGCAGGATATTCAGTAAATAATGGTTTCTCCGAGAGCTACCAACCGACCTATCACATGTCGACAGAGCGCGAAAACCTGTATGCTTCTCTCAGTCAGAATCGTTCGAGGGAACATCATTGGTTATTGGATAACACGATTAATTATGATGAGAGTATCGGGCAGAGCCATATCACCGCTTTATTGGGTTATTCTGTTGAGGAAGATCATTATGCCAACAGCGAGAGCTCTGCATCCGGCTTTCCCAATAATAAGATAAAAGTTCTGAGTAGCAGTACTTTTCATTCCGAATCCGTCTCGGGTGGTAATAACAGATGGGATCTGGTCTCCATATTAGGTCGTGTCACCTATGCTTATGGCGCTAAATATTACCTGACAGCCAACGTGAGGCGCGACGGTTCGTCGAGGTTTGGCCTGAATTACCGGTACGGGACATTCCCGTCCGCATCCGTTGCCTGGCGGATCAGCAGCGAGCCGTTCTTCAACCCCCTCCGCTCGTATGTCGATAATCTGAAGCTGCGCGCCAGCTATGGTGTTTTAGGCAATGAGCCGAGCGCCAATTACGGATATATACCTACGGTTACCTATGATCCTCATCTGGGTTATTTGTTTGGTGGAAGCAATTTTATTACAGGCGCTACAGAGGAGGGCTTTGCCAATCCGGATGTGAAATGGGAAACGACAAAAGATGCGGATATCGGTGTTGATATAAGGTTTCTTGATAACTTCACACTGTCCGCTGATTATTATGTCGACAAAACGGATAATGTACTGCTTAATGTCCCTATACCTCCGTCAACGGGAACGGGCGACGCGCCACTGGTTAATACGGGCAAATTACAAAATCGGGGGATGGAACTCAGTCTGACCTATCAGTCGCCTTCCAATAGCAGCGGTTTTAATTATAATGTCAGTGCCCATTTTTCTACGATCCAAAATAAGGTTTTGGAGCTAGGCTATTCGGGAGAAATCATTTATGGTTCCTCTCCTTACAGAGCCGCCACAGGTCCGGTCACCGAAGCAAAAGTGGGGTACCCGATCGGCGCTTTCTTTACCATGCAGACGGACGGGCTTTTCCAGAATCAGCAGGAAATTGACAACTGGAAGAACAAGAATGGCCAGTTGCTGCAGCCCAACGCTCAGCCCGGGGATGTCCGCTATCTTGATGTAGATGGAGACGGGCAAATCTCAACGGCAGATGTAGCATACAGCGGAAGTCCGTTTCCCAAATTCAGTTACGGACTAACCTTCAACGCCAGTTACAGGCATTTCGATCTCACTCTGTTTATACAGGGGAATTATGGAAATAAGATGTTTGATGCCAACAGATGGATAGTGGATCAGGGAACCATTGAATATAACTTTGGAAAGGATCTGTTAGATGCGTGGACTCCGACAAATACGGATACTAATGTGCCTCGTATATCCTTTGATGATCCCAATCATAACTCATATCCCTCAACGCGTTTCCTGTACGACGCTTCTTATCTGAGGTTCAAGACCGTACAGATCGGTTATACAATACCCAACCATTTGTTTCAAAGCCTGGGAGTATCCCGTTTAAGAATATATGCCAGCGGCAGTAACCTGTTAACCATTACAAAGTATCCGGGTTATGACCCGAGTTATACCGGAGACGGTTTGTTAAATCGCGGGCTGGATCAGGGTTTGTATCCCATCGCGAGAATAATTACCGGTGGAGTAGATATTAATTTTTAAAAAGAGGCTAATAAGATGGAACGCAGCGAATTTCTCAGCATAATAGGTAAAAGCTTTTTTGGCGGAGCCGTTTTTCTTTCAGGTTGTTCAAAATTATTGAATCAGGATAATCCGAATAATCTGACTCCCGCCAGTTTCTGGCAGAATGCTAACGATGCCAATGCAAACCTGGCCGCCGTTTATCAAAACTTCCTTGGACAAAGAGGCGGTGATTGCGGCTGGAACTGGTATTACAGGTTAGTTCCGGTACTCTACAGAGGCGACGATATCGGGATTACGCATGACGTCGCCGGGTGGTGGTCTATTGCCAAATTCCTGAATACAGATACCAATGGATATAGCGGCGGACTTTGGAGTTATAATTATGAAGGAATATTCCGGGCCAATCAGGTGATAAAGAACGTGCCCGGGATTCCGGGTATGGACGCCGGCCTGAAGAATCGGATGGTAGGTGAAGCGAAGTTTTTGAGAGCATACTTCTATTTCTATCTGTTGATCAACTTTAACCATATCCCATTAATTACAACGATTCCTGAAGGCCGGTCTCAATATTCACAGGCACAGGTGCCGGCCGGCCAGGTATGGGGACAGATAGAAAAAGACCTTCAGGATGCTATAAGCGTTCTTCCTGCCGGCTATGATACCGACAACGCAGGGCGGATAACGAAAGGAGCCGCCCTGGGGTACCTTGGCAAAGCTTACCTTTATCAGCAAAAATGGCAGAACGCAGCCGATACTTTTGAAGAAATCATCAATTCAAAAACCTATGCCCTCCTTCCCGATTTTGCAGATGTATTTCTGGAAGAATATGACAACAATAGTGAGGAATCATTATTGGAAGCTAACTACTCAACAACGACGTTCTCCGGCGTGGATCTCAGATGTCTCCGGGATAAAGAAGAAGGCCCTTCGCAAGCGGGAGGGTGGTACGAGTGTTATCCCAATCAATGGCTTTTCACGCAAATGACCAGGGAAAAGACGACAGGGGGTAAGCTGGATCCACGGGTGTATGCCACGATAATCTGGCCCCAAAGCGGCTTGAAGTACTATGGTATGACCTACAATCAACTATTTGGCGACGGAGTTACGGAGATGGCATGGTACAAATATTCAGAGGCCGAGCTTGACCATAAAATTGAAGGTTATTCAGGTAAAAACCTGCGCGTGCTTCGTTATTCTGACATATTATTGATGCATGCGGAAGCGCTGAATAATCTCAGCCACACTTCCGCTGCTGTCGGCTCTGTCAATAAAGTCCGGAACCGCGCCCAATTATCCAGCCTGCCGGCAGGTACGTCTAAAGCTGATTTGGCAAAGGAGATCGAGCATCAGCGTGTGTGTGAATTGGCCGACGAAGGGAATCGCTGGTACGACCTTCTTCGGTGGGGCGGAAACATAGATAAATCAATGACCATCCAACAGAATCTGACTGCTCATGGCGCTATCGGCGCTCAAAATTATAAGCCTGGAAGGAATGAATATTTCCCTATCCCGCTCTCGGAATTACAGACAAATACCAAGATCAAGCAAAATCCGGGATACTAATGAATGATACCTTTTATCGTGCGATAGCAGAAAAGAGTCCGGCTGCTGCAGTGGTTGTCTTTTCTGACGATTATCCTTTTTCCCCGGGAGAAACAATGCTGTAATTCCGAAATGAAAAGAAGCGAATTCATAAAAACGAGCCTGGGTCTGTTTTCTGCAGGATTACTCCAGGGTACACTCAGTCCTTCTGTACTTGGATTCAATTACAAGGAAGGAAGAGGTTCTGACGATCTGAATATCGTATTCATTCTCGCCGATGATCTGGGGTATCACGACCTGGGCTGTTACGGACAAAAAGAGATCCTGACGCCGAATATTGACCGCCTCGCTGCCGATGGCATGCGGTTCACCCAATGCTATGGCGGATCAACCGTATGCGCTCCATCGCGTAATACGCTGATGACGGGTCAGCATACGGGCCACTGTACGATCAGAGGAAATTATATCCTTAAAGACGGACACCGGGTGAGGATTCCCTTAAAGAAGCAGGATTTTACTATTGCTGAAATGTTGAAAGGAAATAAAAAGAGGGATGAGACTACCGGGATCATCGGAAAATGGGGACTCGGAAATGCAGGATCAACAGGAATTCCAAATAAGCAGGGATTTGACTATTGGTACGGCTTTCTGGATCAGCATAATGCTCATAATTATTATCCACCGTATTTATGGGAAAATCAGCATAAAGTGGTGCTGAAAGGGAACGCAAACGGGCAGAAGGGAGAATATGCGCAGGACCTTTTCACCCGGCATGCCCTTCATTTTATTCGTGAGAACCACAAAAATCCTTTTTTCTTATATCTGCCTTATACCACCCCGCACGCACAGTATGAAATTCCGGACACGGAACCTTATACAGGCAGAAACTGGACTCATGACGAAATCGTGTATGCGGCTATGGTTACCAGGCTGGACAGGGACGTCGGAAAAATCAGGTCTCTTTTAAAGGATCTTGGATTGGATAAAAACACCGTTATCTTCTTTGCTTCCGATAACGGAGCAGCCAGAAAATGGGAAGGCCGGTTTAACAGCACCGGTATTTTCAGGGGAATAAAGCGCAGTATGTACGAAGGAGGACTCCGGGTGCCAATGATTGTCGCCCTGCCGGGTGTCATTCCTTCGGGAGTGGTCAGCGATATGCCCTGGTATTTTCCGGATGTGATGCCTACGCTGGCAGACATTGCGGGCATCAAACCGCCTGACGGCATCGATGGGATCAGCGTTTGGCCGGCCCTTCAGGGACATCAGTCCCGCTTTGCGGGGAAAGACCGGGTCTTTTACTGGGAGTTTTTTGTAGTGCCGCCTCACACGGTATTCAAACAGGCGGTTCGCTGGAATGAGTGGAAAGCCGTGAGAAACGGGGCCGGTAATTCAATTGAGCTTTATAATCTGTCGACAGACCCTTCCGAACGTAATAATGTGGCCAGCAATAATGAGAGGATCATAAAGAAAATGAATATCTGGATGCATACCGAACGAACACCAACACCCTACTGGCAAATGAAGTGAGTACATCCCCCGGAAATCACTCTGCTTCTGAGGATTGATGGAAATAGGAGGTTTTATGTGTTGCCCCTCTTCCGTCCCCTTGAGGGGACCACAGGGGTGTTCGGTACGCATTGAATAAGGCACTGCAGATAAAGAGGGAAACCTTACCTCTTCTATAAACCTCACCTGATTTGCCCCGATCCATCGGGGAACACCCGCCTGCACCTCCCTCAGGGGAGGGAGATGGCAACGTGTTGCCTGTAAAACACCCCTCTTCCGTCTCATCAAGGGGGCCACAGGGGTATTTGATATGTGTGAAAACAATTGCTTATGCTAAATAAGAATAATGGTCCTTTCCCACAATGCCCACTTGCGCCGAGCACCCTCCGCACCTCTCTGGGGAGGCTGTGAGAAAATGCCTTGTCAAACAAGACTGACCTGAATTATTGAGATTTAAGATCTGGTACCTGTTGCGGTCCTCCTCCAAGCCCCTCCGGAGGGGGAAAATAGGCTTAGCTGTGATCACTTATATAATTTGCTCCGGTCTTGAATGAACATTGGCATTATGTCAATCTATGGATAAGATTGATGGCTGATGGCTGATGGCTGATGGCTTTCCAGAAGCAATAGTGAGATTGCAGAAATGTATTGATGGCCACAACTGATCTCAAAATATGTGAAATCCATTGATGCACATATGCTCATCGATGAAAAAACATTTTAAAAATATCCAGTAGATCGCCCACTCGATTCTCTCTCATAAAACATAGGACAGGATGTATTTCACCTTAATCATATGGTAATGAACACACGGGATAACATTACAGATAATCGGTTCATGGGAAATGGAAGCGGCAGATTTATACTTCTGTTTCTTCCGTTATTTTTGATGAGCGTGATTCCTGCGATGGCGAGAAGGACAAACCGCGGGAATAACTTCGGGGTATTACGAAATGCCCAAAATGTTGCGGCACAGGATTCGGTACGCGGCAGGGTCACCGACCAGGCTACCGGCGATCCGCTGCCGGGAGCCAATGTCTATATCAAAGGCACGACCATGGGCGTGTCTACCGATGCAGAGGGACGCTATCGCCTGGCCGTACCCTCGGTGACCGACACCCTGATAGTCTCCTACATCGGGTATCAGGAAAAAGAGGTTCCCATCAGGGGACGCCGCGTTATTAATGTGCAACTGGCCGGCGAGGTGGTTTCCGGCAAACAACTGGTGGTCATCGGCTATGGCACTCAACAAAAGCAGAACGTGACCGGTTCAGTGGGTCAGATTTCTTCACAAAAATTTGAAGACCACCCGATAACGCGGATCGATGAGGCACTCGTTGGGCAAGTGGCTGGTGTGCGGGTTCGGCAAACGACGGGTGCGCCTGGTGCGGCTCTTGAAATACATGTGCGCGGTACCGCTTCCATCAATGCAAGCAACGAGCCTCTATACGTTGTGGATGGTGTGCCTGTCGATAACATCACGAACCTGAATCCGAGCGACATTGCCTCTCTTGAAGTGTTGAAAGACGCTGCTTCAACAGCTATTTACGGGTCTCGCGGTTCAAATGGCGTCGTGCTTATTTCAACCAAACATGGGCGTAAGGGACAAACCCGCTATTCGTTTAATGCCTATTATGGGATACAACAGATCACCAAGAAGCTCGACCTGACTTCTGGTCCGGAATGGATCGATATTTATGAGCAGCTGCAGGATTCCGCATGGGTCCGCTACGGTCAACAACATGATATCGTTACGAAAGCTTCTGATCCGATTTCCAAACGTCAGCAAATACTTGGAACCCAGCGTAACACCGCCTACATACCCGATCCACGCTGGAACGACGGGAAAAACGATCTGGATTATATCGATTGGCAGGACGAGTTTTATCGCCTCGCACCCATCCAGAATTACCAGATTTCCGCTTCCGGCGGGAATGATAACCTGACGTATATGATATCAGGTAATTATTTTAATCAGGAAGGTATTGCCGTCGCGACAGGTTTTAAACGCTTTTCAGCCCGGGCTAATTTTACGGCACAGTTGAACCGAAGGATTTCTCTCGGGCTGGAACTGGCGCCGTCTCTTTCTTTCAGCGATGGGGGCAATGTTGACGGGAAAGATCAGCAGGCAGACCGTGTGGTTTCCATTGCCCCGGTAGCAGAACCGGATGTCGGCATCAAAACGGGCATCCTGCCTAATCCTACTTATTATTGGGCGGGTTCGCCTGTCAGTCCGGTATACTATCAGAAATTATCCACAAATACTGACGAGCGGCAAAAAATCTTTTCGAAGATGGATCTCA
>CAZNHE010000112.1:0-8766 GCA_964572735.1 uncultured Chitinophagales bacterium
TGCTCGGCAAAAACGATCTGGACGATGTGCGAACATATACCGATATGGTCGGGTCGATGCTGGGATCGATAGACGGGTTTGATGATGATCTTGAAGATTACCGGTAGGGGATGGTTTAGGCCGAACGGCAGCAAAATATCGATGAATCCCCTGAATGACGTTTTCAATATTTCAGGAGATTATCATCAAAACATTATCCGGATACCCGGAACTTATAGTTGTTACCGCTGTGGAGACCGATCACTTGATCCCATTCCCATAAAGAGCATCGACAAAGGTGTAAAAAGGGGAACGCCTGCTGCTATTTAACGAATTCCGGCTTTAAAACAGGCGTCTCTCTGTTTTTTTGAGGAATGGGAAGGGAAATTGTGGGCAGAGACATCATCGGTTTGTTGTCTACGTCGTTGCCAGCAGGAATACTTCTCCGCTTGCAGGCACGAGATCGTCAGTTCTGTCTGCAAAATAAAGTTGTTCCAGATCTTTTGTTGATATCGTTTTTGCGTCCTTAAAACCCGATTCGTCGGCTAAAGCCAGTATCTCATTGGGCGCAAAGAAACTCACAAATGGAGTCCCTGCTTCACGGGCGCCTTTTTCGGCTATTCGTTGCAGAGGTTTGTCTTCTTCATCCATCCATTCCATTGGCAGATAGAATGTCATAGCCAGTCTTGAACCCGGTGCAAGTGTTGCTATTTGGTTTAACGTGGCAGTAATGGCATCTTTTGTAAGATACAGACTAACGCCCGTACAGCTGACAACCGCCGGTTTCCCGACGTCAAATCCTGCTTTCAGTAACTGTTCCCACCAGGAGGCCGACTCAAAATCTACCGGAACAAAGTGGAGATTTGACGGAATGTTAAAACCCAGTTCTGCTAATCGCTGTCTTTTCCACGCCAGCGTTTCGGGCTGGTCGATTTCATAGATCCGGAGTCCGGAGGCAATATCCGGCCTGCGCTGCGCAAAGGTATCCAGCCCCGCGCCAAGAAGGACATACTGACCGATTCCCTCTTTGCTTTGCTCAATAATAAGGTCTTCAATGAAGCGGGCACGGGCGACAATAGATGCACGAAGACGTCGGGTAAACTTCATATCCGGACGTTCTTTCCAGCCGTCGGGAGGTGCGATCAGTTTTAACCCAATCTCATCTTCTATAATATGAGGCTCATCATCTTCCTGTGTATGAAAGGCACGCCATAAAGCGGTGCGGGCAGCCGTATTATCGGGCACCATGACTTGTTTCATTCATCTTTTTGATAGTAAATATACGGAATCAGCCCGGGTTTCAACTTTTTGTGCATGTTTCCTCCAATTAATTTAACGCGAGTTCGGGATACCGGCATTCACGTTACTATGTATTCGTGCTCACTCCGATCCATCGGAGGGTACCCGTGCTTCGCAATCGGGAATTCGATTATCGAGTATGGGCGGTTGTTTTATACGCTTTTATGGCTTCCTGGCGGTCAAACAAAACAGATTTTTCGGAGTGGGATCATCTGTTCCATAAATCCCGCCGGGGATGAAATATTGGTAGTCCGGAAAACAGAACCCAATCATGAGAATCCTGAAGGGGAGACATCCTTCTCATCCCGGATTCACGTCAATTTAACGTCGGATAATCCGTATAACCGGCTTCACCCGGTGTATAGAACGTATGAAGATAATGTGCTGTTTTTAAGTGGTGAATGAGAGCCTTATTTCTTTTCTCTTGATCTCGGTCCCATAAATTTATCTCCGTTAAAGTGGATCATGTGATCCGGGAAGTTAGCTGCCCAAGCTTCCGTTTCCCGGGCAATATCAGAAGTATGTCGTTCGAATTCCTTGAAGTCCGGAAATGCCGTTATATAGATTTTGCCTGTCTTGCAGTTCTTCAGCATTGGGCAAACGAATCAATGTCTGCCTGGTTTTGCGGGCTAATTCCCCGCTGTATGTCATAAGCAATCCGGCTGCTTATTTTGGGGTGTTCTTATCGAACGTAAGCGTATCAAAGAATATCGTCAGTGAGACCAGTTTTCCGTTTGCGGCTTTCCAGATCTCCGCCACATCACCATTCATGCTTACGCCATTGGGAAATGTAAGATCATAATTTCCAATGACACAGGCATTAACCCCTTCTACGATCATCTCTTTTACATGCATCGTCTGAAATACGCGAGAAAATCGATTGATGACTTCAATATAGGCCGTCTTTCCGATTATCGGAGCTGTTTTTGCCATATTGCCGCCCCTGTATTTAAAGTCGTCGGAAATAACCGATTCCCATCCTTTCTTTTGAGCAAAGCCTTTGTAATAGGTTTCCAGAAGTTGTTTTGTCGACCTTGAATTATCCATTTTTTAGTCAGTTTGTTTCAGCTGCCTTTTTCAATGCCTGCAGAATCGGATCATCTTTAAGAAAGTGACAGGTACGTTAAGATGCAACTTTGTGAGTCTATTGCGCTCCTTGCAGTAAAAAATAAACCACGATGCGCATAAAGGTTACGCAAAGTTCATCAAGGAAACGGCATTGTATATTTTAAGTTGAAGGTTAATATTAATGTGCATAGAACCCTCCCTCAGTGGTTCTCTGTGCGAATCCCGGCGGCCTCTGTGTGGCTCCTTAGGGAACACCGGAAGCGCAGAGAATCACGGAGGATTATTTTATGCACGTTGGTTTCGCCGGGCAGGAACAGATCCCGCCTTCACCTCGTATCTTTTCCTGGTTATTTAATCTTCCAGATAGCCGAATTTACCGCTGTTAAAGTCATCGAATGCCTCCAGCAGTTCCGCCCTTGTGTTCATCACAAAAGGGCCATGAGCGGCAATGGGCTCGTTAATGGGTTCACCACTCAAAACCAGGACAACAGCGTCATCCGTTGCCTCAATTTCGAAGTCTTCACCATCATTGGCCATCAGTACGAAGTGGTCGGCCGGCGCTTCCTTCGTGCCATTTACGATAATATTGCCCTCTATGACCAGCAAGGCCGTATTGTAATGGGCGGGAAATTGGAAATCAGCTTTTCCTCCTTCTTTTAATCTGGCATTGTACACATGCATGGGCGTGAAGGTGAATGCGGGACCTTTTGCCCCTTTGTACTCACCGGCAATGACCTCGATCGTACCTGTGCTGTCGGCCTGCTCATAGCGGGTGACAGCTTCATATTTGATTGCCTGGTATTTCGGAGCACTCATTTTGTCCTTTTTAGGCAGGTTTATCCAAAGTTGTACCATTTGAAATTCGCCACCCTTTTTGCTCCATTCTTCTTCGTGATATTCTTTGTGTAAGACGCCGCTTGCAGCGGTCATCCACTGAATATCACCTTCGCCTATTACTCCGCCGCCGCCACCGCTGTCGTGATGCGCTACCCGTCCTTTGTAGGCAATGGTTACCGTTTCGAAACCACGGTGCGGGTGAACGCCCACACCTTTAGGCTTATCGGAGGGCGGAAAATGATATTTTGAATTGTAATCGAGCATGATGAATGGATTCATCCTTTGCATATCCGGCCCATTTACGCCTGGTATAAAGTTGTGAACCCGGAAGCCGTCTCCCACAAAATGCGGCGCTCCCGGACTGGCTGCTAATTCTACGGATCTTTTTTTCATAACCGGTTGGCTTTTAAGTTAGTTTTTGATGTAAAATTAGCTGTGTGGAATCGCTGGTGCATTGATCTATGGTAAGAACTAACGCTGCCGGTTTTTTCTTGCCAGTTCCTTACGGACGCGGCTTAAACTTTCCGGCGTGATACCCAGGTAAGAGGCCACCATCGTCTGCGGGATACGCAGCAAAACATCCGGGTACATTTTGATAAACGACAGGTACCTGTCTTCCGCCTGTGTACTTAATAACGAGTTGATCCTGTTTTGCAAATGGCGGATATGATTGTGAAGCAGCCTGTTGTTAAAGTCATTGAAGGAGGGAACCTCTTTCTTGAGAAGATGAATGAAATGCTCATTGATCAAAACAACCTGCGTATCCTCCAGAGCCTGGATAAAGTATTGCGAGGGCTGTTTGAAATAAACGCTTTCGCGATCCGACACAAACCAGCCTTCCGGAGCAAATTGCAGAATATGTTCTTTGCCTTTCCTGTCAATTGAATACTGCCTCAAAAGTCCCTTTTCCACAAAGAACGTATGACCACAAATCTCGTTCGGGCGTATTAAAAATTCGTCTTTTTTAAAGATCCTTTTTGCACAATTTTCTACTATTGACAGGATTTCTTTTTCATCAATATTCAGATTGGAAGTCAGATAGCTTGTAAGGTTGGAACTATTCATTAATCAGGGATTCCGTTCTTCGGTACGGTCGTTTCTATTTGGACTGAGGGTGTTGTCTAAAATCTGCCGAAAATGAGCAGGGTATTGTTGAAGCCGGGAAACAGCAGCACTTCAGTTCGGTCCATTTGTCGATACCAAATTAGCGAAAAGCGGTTGAATATTTGAGAGCTAACTTGTTTCGAATAAGACGTTATCAGCGGCCGGCAAGCTCTTTCATACGTGTTGCCAAATCTTCTATGTCGCTTTTTCTTGCAATTTGGTCAATCCAATCTTTGGGGATCGTTTCCCAGCCGTAAGCAAGTCCTGCAAGTCCGCCTGTTACCGCACCTGTCGTATCTGTGTCAGAGCCCAGGTTTACAGCTTTGAGGGTTGCCTCTTTATAATCCGATGTTGTCAATAAACACCAGATGGCAGCCTCCAGTGTATACAACACATAACCACCACTATAAATCTCCTTGTCGGGAAGCTCATAAATAGTTGCATTCAATAACCGGTCGAACAGCTTTATTTCATCCGGGTTTATTGAAAGGGAATGTAAGTATCCGGGGATTTCCGTTTGCAAATTTTCATACACCTGGTACTTATCTGTTCCGTTTAATAATTGCCGTGCAAACTCAAGATAATAGAAACAAGCTATTATGGAACGGATATGTCCGTGAGTGATTGAGGAAACTTGTCTGATAACCCGGTATCTGTCTGCAACCGGTTTGTCTTTTATGTACACAAGCAGCGGTAAAATTCTCATTAAAGAACCATTGCCATTGCTTGAAACGTCTGTTTCACCGGCTAAATCAGGCGAGCAGCCTTTCTCCAGGCGTCTAATGGCCCGGCTGGTTGTAATGCCGACGTCAAACACGGTTCCCCGGGGTGTCCAATAATTATGATTCAGCCATTTTACAAAATTGTCTGCTATCCCCTGCAAACTAAATTTTTTCGTCAATGCCTCTGCAAGGCAAAAGGCTAAGGAGCTGTCGTCTGAAAACGTCCCCGGTGGAAGATTATACGTTCCAAAACCCGTCATATCTGTTACAGGTCTTTGTGCGATTGTTTGCCTGCTTTGAAACTCCACCGGAACTCCCAGGGCGTCTCCAATTGCAATTCCAAATAATATGTCTTTATAAATGTCCCTCTCTGCCATTACAGAGTGTTGTGGTCGTTTTCCGCTAACGACTTTGGGCCTGGTGGATGGCGGACGGAAATAGAAATCCTTCTGCCTGAACTGCCGTTGGTCAATGATTTACAGCCTACAGCCGGAGCCAAGAGCAAACGCTGCATAATGAACGTCCAACCGGGCGGCAAAGTCCGGCCGTGTACTTTGGGTATCTGTGAATTCATCACCGATCAAGGCCGTTTTTTCAAAACGGCCTTAACCGTCTCCATATCAGAAAGCCCCCGGCATTTATTACGAACGCAGGTCCTCTAAAGTATTCCGACCCCATTAATCCGGGTATGGAAAAACGGCTAATGCTTCTGTAATCGTATCTCTATTTTGCGCTTGCCTGTAACAGGAAGGCGTGTTGCCGCAGCCGGCAACACGCTGCCAGGAAAAGGATCAGATCATTAGTTCAAGTCATACCGGTCTGCATTCATCACCTTTACCCAGGCCTTCACAAAATCTTTTACAAATTTTTCTTTGTTATCATCCTGGGCATAAAGCTCGGAGTAGGCCCGTAGCACGGAATTTGAACCAAAGATCAGATCAACCCGGGTGGCCGTCCATTTCATCTCTCCTGTTTTTCGGTCGACGACATGGAACAAATCTTCGGAAACAGGCTTCCATTCGTATTTCATATCCGTAAGATTCACAAAGAAATCATTACTGAGAATGCCCTCCCGGTCGGTGAATACGCCATGTTTCGTACCTCCGTGATTGGTCCCCAGCGCACGCATGCCGCCTATCAAAACAGTCATTTCCGGAGCGGTTAACCCCATGAGCTGCGTCCGGTCCACCAGGAGTCGTTCCGGACTCACCTCATAATCTTCCTTGAGCCAGTTCCTGTAGCCGTCATGAACCGGTTCAAGCGCTTCAAAAGATTCCGCATCGGTCATCTCCTGTGTGGCATCTCCGCGCCCGGGAGTGAACGGCACCCGGATGATTACGCCCGCTTCCTGCGCCGCTTTTTCAATGGCGGCACTGCCTCCGAGGACGATCAAATCGGCAATGCTTACCTTTTTGGGTAATTCCGCCTGAATCTCCGCAAGTTTATTAAGCACCTTTTCAAGGCGTTCAGGTTCATTGCCTTCCCAGTCTTTTTGGGGTGAGAGACGAATTCTGGCGCCGTTGGCCCCGCCCCGGTAATCCGAGCACCGGAAAGTTCTGGCACTGTCCCATGCCGTATTGATGAGTTCGGTTCGCGTCAGGCCGCTATTCAGCAATCTGGCTTTTAATTCCTCAATTTCTGCATCGGACAGGGTGTAGTCTACCGTCGGAATCGGATCCTGCCAAATTAAATCTTCCTCCGGCACGTCGGGGCCGAGGTAACGGTTTTTCGGACCCAAATCGCGGTGCGTTAATTTGAACCACGCCCTGGCGAAAACCTGTTCAAAGTATTCGGGGTCTTTATAAAAACGCTCGGCTATTTTCCGGTAGTCGGGATCCATTTTCATCGCCATATCCGCATCGGTCATGATCGGATTTCTCCGGACACCCGGGATATGCGCATCGACCGGCTTGTCTTCCTCTTTAATATTGATGGGTTCCCACTGCCATGCCCCGGCCGGACTCTTTCTCGATTCCCACTCATAATCCAGCAGGAGATGAAAATAGGTGTGGTTCCAACGGTCAGGCGTAGTGGTCCAGGCGCCTTCGATTCCGCTGAAAACGGTATCTTCCGCATTGCCTTTCCCATGGGGATTGATCCATCCCAGGCCCTGTGCCTGTATATCGGCTCCTTCAGGACTGACACCCAGAACGGTAGCATCGCCGTTTCCGTGTGTTTTTCCGACAGTGTGGCCACCGGCCGTTAAGGCCAGGGTCTCTTCATCGTTCATGGCCATGCGTTTGAAAGTCATCCGGACATCCTGCGCCGTTTTTAAAGGGTTGGGCACGCCATCAACACCTTCAGGATTGACATAAATCAAACCCATTTGTACGGCTGCCAGCGGACTTTCAAGTGTATTACGGTCTTCGACATCGGCATAGCGATTTTTGGTATGGGCAAGCCATTCCTTCTCAGCGCCCCAATAGGTATCTTTTTCAGGATGCCATATGTCTGCTCTGCCGCCCCCGAATCCGAAGGTCTTGAATCCCATGGATTCATACGCCATATTGCCGGCCAGGATAATTAAATCGGCCCATGAAATCTTGTTGCCGTATTTTTTCTTAATCGGCCATAATAGTCTGCGTGCCTTGTCCAGGCCCACATTGTCCGGCCAGCTGTTAACCGGAGCAAAACGCTGATTTCCCGTATTCGCACCTCCGCGGCCGTCTTCCGTGCGATACGTTCCCGCACTGTGCCAGGCCATGCGGATCATCAGGCCGCCATAATGTCCATAATCGGCAGGCCACCAATCCTGGCTATCGGTCATTAGTGTCTTGAGATCGGTTTTTAAAGCATCGAAATCGATCTTGTTAAACTCCCTGGCGTAGTTAAAATCTTCTCCGTAGGGATTCGTTTTGGTGTCTTGTTGATGAAGGATGTCCAGGTTGAGCGCATTCGGCCACCAGCTCATCACGGAACTACTGGCATCCGTGTTTGCACCATGTATTACCGGACACTTTGCCGTTTTTGAATTATTCATATGTTCACCTGTTCACCGTTTTAGCTTATTGCTGAACTTTCCTGTTATTTGCAGGTTGATATCCTGGACTTCGAAATTCTTTATTTTTTTCTTTTCGAAATATGATCTGATGAGATTATCTAAATCTTCATCTTCATAATCCTCGATTCGATCCGTTTCCGAACAGTATAAATGATGATGATGAGACATAACCGCATCATAACGCATGATGTCTTTTTCGTTTTTGACCTTTCTCAAAAGGTCGTTTTCAACAAGCAGATCCAGCACCTTATAAACCGTACCCACCGAGATATTCGGATGATTTATTTTGATGTAATCAATGATCTTTTCAGCGGTAGGGTGGTTGCTCAATTTGACAACAGCTTCATAGACTGCCACACGCTGCGGAGTAACCTTTAGCCCTTTCTGTGTTAACTGTTCGCGAAATAAATGAGTCTGCATAGCTTATTATATAGTAGTTATTATGTGAAGATAATAATTCTTACTTAAGAGCAAAAATTTCTTTGGGACTTTTGAATGAGAAGTTCATTACCCTGGAATGGGGTTAGATTAGAAGGGTTTTTGCAGATGTGCAGGAGGAAGATATACCTGGTTGACAATCTGGCGGGGCGGTTGTCTCGCCACCGGTGCCTTTTGATGACTGGATCCTTTTTCAGCCTCCGGCCTCATCAGGATGACCGTCCGGGGGGGAGGCGGTTGCCTCACTTTACTGTCATCCCGAGCCGACATTTGGCACATGCCCTTATACTTGTACAATTCTTGCAGCCCGTCGGGGAA
>CAZNHE010000113.1:0-8704 GCA_964572735.1 uncultured Chitinophagales bacterium
TTTGGTAACGAGAATGTTTCATCATTTGTGGAACCAGGATTGAGTACTGTTGATCAACACAGCGCAAAAATGGGAAAATTATCGGCCAGGCTTTTTTTGGAACAGGTGGGAGCGAGCATGGATTCTGAGTTATTAACGAAAAAGATAGTCATAATACCTAAGTTAATCATTCGGGCATCATCTACTAAAAAAGGAAAAGCAAAATCCGATAGAACTACGTGAAGGAGGCTCTATGCTGAATAGAGTGGGTAATGGAATCGATGTGTGAGGTCAATTCGGGAATTCTTGTTCAAAAGATTTTTGTGGACCAGGATGTATTTTTTTTCGAAATGCAGGTTTCTGTAGATCAACGGAATATAGCTTCGGGGAAATGAAAAGGATCTTTTTTTAAGAACGGGATAGGTTCCCGGTATGAATCTCCCATCTCTTCCGTCCCCTGGAGGGGACCGCAGGGGTGTTCGACAAGCGTATAAAATCAGATGTTTCTGGTAAAACAGGAGAGATTTCCCTTCCCACACACCCACATGATTTGCCCTGATCCATCGGGGAATATCCGCCTGAACCTCCATGGGGAGGCTGTAAGAAAATACCTTGCCAAATAAATATAGCCTGATTTTATCTACCTTTAACGCTTTTTGCCTGTTGTCCCCGATAAATCGGGGCCGAATACCCTCCAGAGGGGGGACTTACGGGCAGGTCTGCTATAAATATCTTCTCATCTCCCGGAATAGAGGCAACTCAGGCTTCGAATAAGGATTGACCTGGCATCAATTCATGAATAAGCTTGACCATTGACCATTGACCATTGACCAATTCATCATCTTCAAAGAAACAGTCCTCTTGTCATCAAATCCACACTAAATAACACAGACCCATAAAGGATCTATTATTTACCAAATAAGATTCGTCTTTTTATTTGAGTTTGTATTGCTACTCCACTATGTGCTCAAATCATTGTACGGAAATACATTTAGAACACCCCTTCCGTTAATCGAAAGAAGATATACAAAAAGATATTTTTTAATGTGTAAAGATGTATATATAACATCTTATTAATATAATAAAATATAGATACATTACTTATTTCAGTAATAATTAATATATAAATAATAATATTAGAGAGCGAAAAATAGGGGTCATTTCTTTTTATAAGTGCTTTTTAATAATATGTGCAAACGTTTGCATTACAACTACAGGCGGTATGAGAATTGATAAATGTCCAACTCAAATGTTTGTTCGTAGGACACTTATGGAAAAAGGTACATATTTTGTGCTCGCATTACAGGCTCCTATCCATGTTTTGTTAAAGGGGATATGACATGTCGTTACGTAGAAAAGAGCCGGTAGATTGGGACAAACTGGATGATCAGGGATTATGGGATTATTTGCGCTCGGGATATGAGGAAGCCCTTTCAGAATTATTTGTCCGCCATCATCAGTCTTTATTTCGCTATGGATCCGGATTAATAGATGACTATGAGTCGGTAGAAGATGGTATCCAGGAGCTGTTTATGAATTTATGGAAGGGGCACAACTCGCTCAGGAGGGCGCAATCTGTCAGGGTATATCTGTATGTGTCGTTGAGAAGGCTTATCCTGCGTCAGCAGAACCACAGAGAGTCCCGGAAAAAAAGGGAGCAATTATATTTTAAGGAAGAAATGGAAGAACATGCTCCTTCGGTGGATCAAATACTTATTTCAAGAGAGATGGATTCTCAACTAAGCAGGAATCTGCAGGCATGCCTTCAGATATTGCCCCCCCGCCAGCAGGAGGCGATTTTCCTTCGTCTTAATCAGGGCATGACAAGCGACGAGATCGCTCGTGTCATGGAAATAACCAACCAGCGGGTTCGCAGCCTGATCAGCGAATCTATTCAAAGATTGAGGGCGGAGTTGTTGCATAAGTCGTTCTGACTGGTTGATTGAGGGGTTTGAAGCGTATCATAATGACCCCCATCCCGGAGGGATAAAATATCGGTAGAAACCCCAGGCCCCTCTTTCCCAATACCGTGCCGTCAGGTACGGCATATGACAACGAACCGGTTTGGACATACACGGTTCATCTCTGTTAAATCGGTTGATATATATTCTGTACCTAAAGGCACAGGATGACAGGGAATCGATGATATTCTACCCACATGAAGTCCCTAACGGGACGAGAGTTTGGCTTCCTCCGAATCTGGCATCAAGTCCGGTTTTTAAACCTGACAGGCTGTTTTCCCGGCGTGGCCTATCGTGTAACCCCTGAATGATGCCTGCGCCCCGATACTCGGGGTGCGAGAACCGGAGGAAGTGCGAAAGTTGAGTTTACCCACAGTATTCAACATAGTCCCCCAAAAAAAACAGAAAAAACCGATACAATTTTATTTCGGCTGCCTCTCCTCCTGTAAATGACAATCAATACGGTAAAATCAATACGGTAATACTCAACGCGTGCCTGAATATCATCAACTGGAAGATCTGTTAAACGATGACTCCTTCGTCCGCTGGATCCGGGGGGAAGCAGATATGGAAGAGAATCAATACTGGCAAAACTGGCTGACCGGTAATTCCAGTAATCGGGTTTTATTTAATGAGGCTAACATCCTGCTTCGAAAATTGAATACAGACGAAGTCAGAACCCCCAATACAACAGAGGGGCTTCGACGCTTGCAACGATCCGTAGCAAAATATGAACATCAGCGCCATCTGGAAAGATCGGCACATATTGGATATTCGTTCACGTTCACCAGAGTTGCCGCCGGTTTGCTTCTCCTTGTGACTACCCTGGCTACACTCTATTACTTTGCCTGGAGAAGTAACAACCGGAGTTATTTGTCTGCAACCCGGGTCAATAACGGGGTTGAATCGTTCCAAACCGATTATGGCCAGATGGCGAAACTTTATCTTGGTGACGGCTCGACGATTATTTTGAATGCCAATACCCGGATTAAAGTCTCGTCCATTCAGGGAAATGGAACAAATATCAACGTATGGCTAAAGGGAGAGGCCTATTTCGATATCTCCCATCCTACAGGTAAGCGTCAACGTCTTCTCACAGTTCATACGGAAGGCGGAACAATCACTGATCTGGGAACCCGGTTTGTCGTGAAAAGCCGTTCGGATGCTACTCAGGTAGTATTAGTCGAGGGAAAAGTTAAGGTGACTCCCCGGGGAGACAGCCTGCATCAGAGGGCTGGCTATACCATGAAGCCGGGTGAGATGGCACGGTTCTCCGGTAGTACCGATCGGATCTCGATCAAACAGAAAGTCAATACAGAGGTATATACTTCCTGGAAAGACCGGAAACTGGTATTCGACCGCACCCCGATGACACAGGTAGCCAAATGTATTGAGGATACCTATGGGGTACGTGTGATCATATCTGAGAGACGCATCATGGACAGGCAGCTTTCAGGAACTATAAATAATAAGGATTTGGAAATCCTTAAAAAGGCACTTGCACATGTACTCGATGTACCCGTACATCAAATTGGAAAGACCGTATGGATAGGCCCAGCCCATTAATCTTTAAACCAAAACAACAGAAGTTTACTAACCTACTACGAATGACAAAGAAGGAGCATCCATGAAGCGAATTTACAGTTCTTTTCTTGTATTACTGACGGCGTTCCTCGTACAGACAACAGTGGCACGTAGTTCCCGGGCCCAGTCAAAGCCGGAACAGATGATGTATACAAGTAGTGTTGTCTCGACCACGGAGTTTGGTCATATGGCTACCTCAGTATTAAGACGAGTTCCTCTTGATAAAGTGCTTAAAGAAGTAGAAAAGAAATATGACGCAACTTTCATATATGAGTATTCGTCGGTCCGGGATAAATATGTAAACTATTCCGGTACTTTTTTGACCAGAGAAACGGGTGAGAAACTGGCACAGGTACTTGCTGATTTGGGCTTAAGTTACGTCCGGCTGGATAAAGAGACCTATGTGTTGTTCCCGAAGGAAAGGCAGAAAAAGAAGATCAGAAGCATTCAGTTTACAGTAACAGGCAAAGTAACGGATGCTTCAACAAAGGAAGCGCTGCCAGGCGTGAATGTACTGGTGAAGGGAACCACGAGCGGAACAGCAACGGATGTAAATGGGAATTATACATTGAATGTTCCTTCCGCCAATGATACGCTTATATTTTCATATATCGGGTACCAGCACAAGGTTGTCCCGATTGATGGCAAAAATGTGATAAATGTTAGTTTAGTCCAACGAGCCATAAGCGGTCAGCAATTGGTTGTAGTTGGTTACGGCACACAAAGCCAGGCTACGCTAACGGCCTCCGTAGGTAAAGTTTCCGGTGATGAAATTTCTAAAAACCCCTCACCTAATGTTACCAGCAGCCTTGAGGGGCAAATTCCGGGACTGACCATCAACTCGCGCAGCGGAGAACCCGGAAGAGATAATCCCGATATTTTGATCCGCGGGACCGGAACGTTTTTATCTCCCAGTAATACGGATCCCAACAAAACTGTGTTCACTGTTAATGCTCCGCTCATCCTCGTAGACGGCATGCCTCAGAGTGAAGATATTATGAGCCGGCTAAATCCTGAAGTTATCAAAAGCATATCGGTTCTAAAAGGAGCTTCGGCAGCTATTTATGGAGCGCGTGCGGCAAATGGAGTTATCTTGATAACCACAAAACAGGGGAAAGCAGGCAAGTCCCGTTTTGATGTGTCCTATAGTACTTCCTTTCAGAGTCTCACACAGATTCCGAAAGTTTTGGATGCGGCGACTTTCGCCCAGGCATATGATGAAGGCGAGTGGTATCGGGCAGGCCGGCCTCCGATGGACCAATTTACACCTACCTATCCGGCTGCTGTCATTCAAAAATACAAAGACGGGTCCGATCCTGTATTATATCCCAATACAAACTGGGTGAAAGAGGTGGTAAAACCCTATACGCTTCAGCAACATCTGAATTTTCAGGCAAGTGGAGGAACGGAAAAAGTCAGGTATTTGCTCTCTTTTGGAATGATAAATCAGGATGGGAATTTCAAAAATAATCCCACACACTATAAGCAATATAATGCGCGGATTAAGGTAGGCGCCGACCTGACAAAGAATTTTACGGTTAGTGCTAATATATATACTATTATCAGCAATCAGGCTCATACGCCAATAGCTACCGGGGTAAACTTAATTAATATACTGCAGGCGCCGCCAACCGAAGTAGCCATTTACCCGAATGGTTTGATTGCCCCTGGCAGGCTGGGTGAAAACCCTCTCTTATTGGATCAGAGAGGATTTGACAAAATTCATGACTATCCTGTGAATTCTACATTCAAAGCAACGTATGAGGTTCCCTGGATACAAGGCTTGAAAGTAGATGCTTCCTTCAACTATGATTTAAGGAACCAGGATGAAACATCCTTCAGTACCCCTTATTACTATTATCAATATAATGTAAATACGAAACAATACGATAAGACGGAAGGAACCGGACAGAGTACGATTGAATTAACGGATACTCACCGGAAATGGACCAGTTGGCTGGCTAACCTGAGAGTCACGTATGAAAGAACATTCCTGGGGAATCATCATGTGACTGCCATGGTGGGCACGGAACAACAAAAGAACACATATAATTGGATAGATGCTTACAGGAAGAATTTTGTGTCTTCAGCCATTCCCCAGATTAATATAGGGAGCAATGCACCCGCCGACAAAGACAACGGAGGGAGTGCCAGTGCAAGCGCCTACAATAACTATTTCGGCCGGTTGAATTATGATTTTAAATCAAAATACCTGTTTCAGTTTTCATTTCGCTATGATGGGTCTCAGATTTTTCCAAAAGGAAAGAGATATGGCTTTTTCCCCGCAGTTTCAGCGGGATGGAGATTATCGGAAACGAAATTTTTCCGCGATCACCTTCCATTCGTGAGTGAGTTGAAACTGAGAGGATCCTGGGGTGAGTTAGGTAATGACCGGGTTGACCCATATCAATATTTGCAGGCTTATTCGTTTGGTGATAATTATGTTTTTGGCGGCAAGGATGTGACAGGCATATACGCCAACACCGCGCCCAACCCGGATATCACCTGGGAAGTAAGCAAGAAAACCGATTTAGGCCTGGATGCTTCTTTATGGAATGGATTGCTGGGGTTTGAATTAACGCTGTGGCAGGAAAGAAGATCCAATATCCTGGTGCCGGCGAACCAATCTGTGCCCAATACTTTCGGTTTTCCCGGATTGCCCGACGAAAACATTGGGAAAGTGAATAACCACGGTTTTGAAGTTACGCTAAGCCACAAAAACACGGTTGGTGCCTTGTTTTATTCTTTGGCGGGGAATGTCGCATTCGCCAGAAGCAAGATCATCTATATGAATGAAACGCCTCAGGCGGAACCATACCAGGATTTGACGGGTCATCCAATCGGAGCTGCTCTTTATTATAAGGCCGACGGAATTTTTCATACTCAGCAGGAACTGGATAATTACCCTCACGGAGCAGGCGCCCAGGTGGGAGACATTAAGGTGGTTGACGTGAATGGAGACGGTGTAATAGATTCCAAGGACCAGATCGTAGAAAACTTTTCTGCCACACCTGAACTTACGTTTGGTCTGAATTCGAATTTTCGCTACAAGAATTTTGACCTGAGTCTCTTTTTCTCAGGGCAAGCTGATGCCTATGTATATAGTCCTATAATGACCACGCTGGGTGGCAACGACTTCAGAAATACCGTGACATACAGGGCCAATAATCGCTGGACCATAGATAACCCGAACGGCACCATGCCCAGATCGGACGCCTGGACACCGGGGGCAACGACCTTCTTCTTATATAATGACACATTTATCAGGCTGAAGACGGCTGAATTAGGGTACAGCCTTCCAGACAAGCTCATATCCAGGGGGGGTCTCCGTAGTGTCCGGTTTTATGTGAACGCTTCCAATTTACTCACCTGGGCTTATAAGATAAAATGGATGGACCCGGAGACCACAGAAAATTATAATGCCGGAACCCCTCCTTATCCGCCACAACGGATTATTAATCTCGGCGTTGATGTGAAATTTTAAAAGCAAAAAGGAATTTTAAAATGGAGAAACAAATGAAAAAGATAGCGCCCTTTTTAATGGTCCTGTTCCTCATTTCCTGTAACAAGGACCTGCTGAATATAACGCCTCAGGACCGTATTTCGAGCGATGTTGTGTGGAGCGATCCGAACCTTATAGCGGCCTATGAAAATTCACTTTATAATGGCATTCCTCACGGGTTCTACAAAAATATGTATTCAAAATACTCGGATGAGGCCTATAACGATGAACCCTGTTGCGGCGACATTTTTGCGCGCAACACCTATAACCCGGATAACATTACCAGCGTTGCCGGCGGCGACTATTGGGGCGGATACATGTATTACTGGGACAGAGGTTATCAGTATATCCGAAAAGCCAATCTTTTTTTGGAGAAAATGCAGGGAAATAAAGTTCAGGTCCCGGACAAAAAACGCTTGGTTGCCGAAGTGCATTTCCTGAGAGGGTTTATGTATTTCAACCTTATCGAAAGATTTGGGGGAGTTCCCATTGATACAACGGCCTATGCACTGTCAGATACGTCTACTGTCAAATGGAAGAGAAACACGTTTGATGAATGTGTCTCATTCATTGAAAAAGATCTGAATCAAGCCATGCCAAACCTGCCTCGCAAATATGCGTCTACCGATCCTAACTTTGGAAGGGCTACCCAGGATGCCGCTATGGCACTAAGCTCCCGGTTGCTGTTATATGCGGCTTCGCCTCTCTGGAATCCAACCAATGATAAGCAAAAATGGCAGAAAGCTGCTGATGCCGCCAAGGCTCTGATAGACAGGGATGACTACTCGCTGTACCCTGACTATAGAAAGTTGTTCACTCTCCCAAGCGGAGCAGATGAAAATGAATATATTTTTGCCAGGACCTTTTCATCCACGAACTTTCAGCAGGTTCCAATGGACAATCTGGGCCGACGATGGGGCGCTTACGGAGGATGGTGGGGCAGCAATGGTCCCACGCAAAACCTGGTTGATGCTTACGACATGATCAACGGAGAGCCTGCTTTTAATTATGGTCCTGATGGAGTTAAAGAAAAAGGAGTTAACCCCACTTCCGGATATGATCCCAATCATCCTTATTGGAACCGGGATCCCCGTTTTAATGCTACCATTATTCATGATTCGACTGTGTACCACGGCGCTCTTTATGAAATGTGGGTATCTAAAGACGGTTCGCAATGGGGGCCTGATTCATATAGGCAGAGCGGTGACAATCCGCGTAGCAACTATCAGCTCAAGAAGTTCATGCCGTATTCCGATGTTCCTCTGAACTGGCAAACTCATTACACAAATCCCTGGCCATATTTCCGCCTGGCTGAAATATACCTGAACTATGCGGAGGCAGAATTCAACCTGGGCGATGAGGCTACCTGCAGGGAATATATAGATAAAGTAAGAGCAAGAGTCGGAATGCCTCCCATACCGAGCTCTGTCACGGGAGAAGACCTGAGAAGCAGATTGTACAATGAACGGAGGGTCGAACTGGCATTTGAG
Source organism: uncultured Chitinophagales bacterium (assembly GCA_964572735.1). Lineage (GTDB taxonomy): Bacteria > Bacteroidota > Rhodothermia > Balneolales > DATFMH01 > DATFNI01. Next base: position 8,517 of record CAZNHE010000113.1, read on the forward strand.
GGACAGCGGTTCTTTGACGTGAGGAGATGGAAAATACTCGATAAAGTTGAGAGCACGCCTGTCATGGGTATAGATATTACAAAGGATCTGTCCACAGGAGTCACGACTTATACTCCGGTGCAGTTAGCAAAAAAAATACCCTATGATCCCAAGATGCTTCTGCTTCCTATTTCGAGCGACGAGATTCG
>CAZNHE010000114.1:0-8406 GCA_964572735.1 uncultured Chitinophagales bacterium
AACCACAATGGATTTAGAGTTTGAAATACTTAGAGTCAGAAGTACCTGGAGTTTTTCTAAATTGATTGATTGATTTTAGCATACATCAGATTTTCTCTCTGTGTAAATCTCCGCACCCTCTGTGTAACTTCTTTAGAGAACCCCGAGGGCACAAAGAAAAAGACATAGTGATCTTTGTGAAATTCATGGTGTTCATTGTGGTTTAATTTTTACTGCAAAAGAGCATTACGCTTCCCTACAGGTTCCTTGAAGTCGTTCTTTATGAAAATGGCGCCGGATCTACAAAAGATCCGGCGCCATCTTATCATCCTTTATCGTTTCTTATTACCGTTTCAGCTGCACCACTTCGTTGAGCAGTTGGTCCGACACGGTAATCACACGTGCGTTGGATTGATAAGCCCGCTGGGCAACGATCATTTCCGTGAATTCTTTGGCCAGATCGACGTTCGACCCTTCCAGGAACTGAGAGTTAATGACCGTATTTGTCATGTCGCTCGCGCTGCCGACGTGCAATTCTCCGGTTTGGGCACTCATGGAATAGAGCCCATCCCCTTTCTGTACCAGACCGGCGGTGTTGTTCACCTGCCCGATAGCTACCTGAGCCAGGTTACGGCTCTTGCCATTGCTGTACGTGCCGACGATGTTGCCGTCTCCATCGATTACAAAGTCGGTGAGTTCGCCTTTGCTGTAACCATCGTTGCTGGTAACGCCTATCGAACTGCTGCCGGTGTACTGCGTCACAGAGCTGCCGTCCTCACTTGATCCCAGATTGATGGTTAGCGACTTGTCCGAAGTGGATCCTCCACCGGGATTGTAGGTAATATTGAGCTTGGTGCCCGATGTAATATTCCCATTTTGGTCGAATGTGATATTACCTGTGGCGCCGCTGGTAATCTTCTCCCCATCCAGGAAACTGGCGTTGTAAGACCATTTATTAAAATCATCTTGCGTCAGTTTCAGGACCAGCGTATGGGCATTGCCCTGGGCATCGTAGACTGTAGCACTCAGGTCTTTGCTGTTGGTGGCGCCGGTGGTCTGGACTTTATACCCGGGCAGGCTGATATTGCCGGTGTCAGGCGTTACCCCATCATTATCATGGGTTCCCAATGCCAATTGTAAACTGAGTTTGCTGTCTCCGGGCTTCTGGCTGGCCAGGTTGATGTTACCGTCGACGATGGTTGCCGTGGCCTCAGGAGGAGTGCCACCAAATGCCGTATTAATGGCATCCAGCAAATCCTGCACCGTATCGTTGGCTGCATACGTATACGTTGCGGTAACAGCCGTCCCATCGTTCTTCGTCCCGGTGATATCAATGGTATCCCCGGCTACCAGATCCGTACTGGTCTGCTTGAGATCATTCAGATCTGTGGAGGCCGTGGCAAACGATCCGTCATCTTTGGTGAATGCCGAAGTTTGCGAGAGCAACTGGGCAACGCTGGTCTGGGAGTCGAGGTTGCCGCTTAACTGGATATTCTGCGTCTGTTTCGGCTCATAGATACTGTTGAAGTCCACCTTAATATTGTCAGGCGTCCCCGATGCTACGATGTTGCCGCTTTGATCGGCCTTGTACCCCTGCACATAAGCGCCGTTATTGGTGACCAGTTCTCCGTTGTCGTTGAACTTGAAGTCGCCGGCGCGTGTAAGCAGCTGCTGGCCATTTTTATTGATGAGGAAAAATCCTTTCCCCTGTATGGCCAGATCCGTTTTGATGTTGGTCGAGTTGAGCGGTCCCTGACTGAAATCCCGGTCGATGGAGATAATTTTACTTCCAAGTCCGACCTGATTCGTCAGTTGTGGAGCCGAATCGGCACTGGAACCGTTCCTGGCCACACTGTTGGCAATCATTTCGGCGAATGTTACCCGGCTTTGTTTAAAACCGACGGTATCTACATTTGCGATATTGTTTCCAATGACATCCATTTTTGTCTGGAAGCCTTGCAACCCGCTGATGCCAGAGGAGAGAGAGTTCATTAAAGCCATTATATACTCCTTGTATATGTTGTTTTTCGTTAAGCACGGCGTCGGTCAATCGGCCGTGCAACGGGCTTCCCTGAGACGGGTCCAGCCCTGTTTATGTTTATTGGATTTAACGGTTTATTGGTTTGATGTTTTGTTTGTAAAAACGGCACTGTCGATTTGCGTGAAAACTTTATCGCGTAAATCGAGCTGATCCACGGCCGTGATGACGGTCCGGTTCGGGACATTGATCACATAAGCGTGATCTCCATCCAAAACCAGCGACTCACGGCTTCCTTTTCCGGCGGCACGTTCCATCGCCTCCTGCAGGCGCGACAGATCCGATTCATCGAGCCGGATATTGCGCTCCTGAAGACGCTTGAGAGCGTGCCCGGAAAACTGGATAGGGTTTTTGTCTGCACCGAAACGGCTCAGTATCTCCGCAAAGCTGTTGTCGCTGCCCCCGGATACCGGGGTCGGAGGTGATTGTTGCCTCTGCGGCGCCTTCGATGGCCCCGCCGGAGCAACCCGTCCCGTCAGATGACGTATGTCCATGTTCATTTTCAGGTTATTTCAAACGCTGTTTCATTTATCCCGATGCATCGGGGGCACAATGAATCCCACAAAGATCACTGTCTATTTTTGTGAACGTTGTGAAAACTTTGTGGGCATAGTGGTTTATTTCTCTTCTCGGCTTCGTGCCTTTGCGAGAAATTATCCGTTTACTCGTTATCGGCAGAATCACTGACTTCCTCAACATTGCCCATATTTACATTGACTCCGTTAACCACAAGGTTAACCCCGTCTTTGGAATACTGGACTTTTGAGACCTTACCCTCAACAAAGGGATAGGCGGCAACCTGTGTATCGCCGTTCGCAGCCTGGACACTTACATGATAAGTCCCTTCGGGAAGCTGATGTCCGCTGTCATCTTTCCCGTCCCAGGTCCAGCTCTGATCGCCCGTATTCCGGTTTTTCAGAGAGACCGTACGTACAGTATGGCCGGAATCATCCGTGATGGTAAGGGTTACATCGGCAGCAACACCGTCGAGGTTAAACTTCACATCCGTATCCTGCCCCGGTTCTAATTTTAAGGCGTCCGTTCGTCCCTTTATCTCTTTGCCCGTCAGGCTTGCCGCCATCGTGTTCGACAGCGCGTTGCCAACGGTCTGCTGGGTAGTATTCAGAGTCGTCATTCCGTTGTTGAGATCGGTCAGTTGTTCAACTGTATTAAACTGGGCCAGTTGTGCAGCAAACTGCTGGCTGTCCATCGGATTGGTGGGATCCTGGTTCTGTAGCTGTGTAATAAGCAATCGCATGAAATCATCCGAACCGAGGGTATTATCACCCGGTTTGGCATTCTTTTGATAGGCTTTGTTGGTTTCCGTTATTACCTGACTAATATCCATAGTTCATCCTTTATTATGGGGTTATGCGGTCCATTCAGTGTTGTTGTAGCCTAAGCGGCGGGTACCCACCGGACGCCTTTGCGGCTCCGGTGCCGTTTTCTCACTAAAATCGTTGCCGAAGTTTGCCGGTGCGACAAACCCGTTTTTATTGCCCGGCTGTTGCTGAAACTGCTGCGAAGCCTGCCCTCCTCCCGACGGATTCTGGAACTGAAGGTCGACATGCAGGTTTAAATTGTTCTGCAGATGATTACGTATCTGACTCATATTCTGCTGCAGAAACTTATTCAGGTCGCCATTTCCAGCGCTTAACTGCAGGTGCAGGATGCCATTTGCCGTGCGGGCCGCCACATTCAGCGACTGGCCGTTGTCCATCACAAGACGATGCTTATGCCACAACTGGGGATCCGGGGCAGACTGCGGAAGTTTCTGAGCAACCGCTACAAGCCGCTGGGCAATGATCTGCGGGGTGTTCATCTGGTAAAGGGAGCCGGGCACAACCGTATTAGCGCCGGTATTCACCTGAACCGGCTGTTTCTGTGTGGACAGGGCATTATTCTGCGCAGCGTTGTTTCCCTGAGAGGAATCGCCGGCTGGTTGAGGAGCCTTTTGAAGGTTCTGATTGCCCGATCCGGCAGCATTTCCGGAATGGGAACCCGGCTTATTCTGCTGAGCGGACTGGATATTCTTATTTCCTCCCGGAGCCGCCGTTCCCGCTTTTTTTGTCCCGCCAAGAGTATGATCGTGCTGAGGCGGTGGATCCTTCCTGGTAATCTCAACCTTGTCTCCCGATTCTCCATGAGCGGGATGCTTTTGATCCGGATGGACCACCCTCTGCCCGTAGTAACGATCACGCACCACTTCAGGCGCCTGTGCCGAAGAGGCCTGCACAGCTTTCACAGCCGCTTTCCCGTTCCGGGCCGGATCATTCATTCCCATATCTTCAGGCTTTTTCTTTCCAGACGCCGATGCGGGTACGCCGTTTTGCGTATTAACCGGCGGTTTCGGATCACTTCCGGATTTTTTCTGCAGATGAAGCTGGAATTTATCTCCGCCGGAATGATCAGGTGATTTTCCCGACACCTTCGTCTCCTTTCCGGCAATTTCCGGAGAGGCAATCTTTTCATTTTCCCCGGTCCCCCCTGGATTCTTCGCTACAGAACCGATGACGGCTTTGGAAATACCTACGGAAGCTTTTGATGAAAGATCTTTTTTAGTTTTAGAAGTTTTGCTCCCTGTCTTATCTGACTCCTTTTTGCCTTCCGGACCTTTCTCAGAGATCTTTCCGGACGCGCCATTTGCCAGGGCAGCCTGTGTCGCCGCAAGGATTGAAGAATCCGGTGCCTGCTTATTCTTATCTTTTGAATGCGTTTTCTTTCCATCATTCTTCGAGGAAGAATCCGGTTTCAGCGCCGATTTCTTGCTGGAGGCTTTCTTTGCATGTACCGGATCCACATCTGTTAAAGATTTCGCTTCCTTCACAGAACCTTTTCCCCCGGAAAATTTCTGAGTAAAATCAGCCTTTTTTGAAGATTCCGGTTTTTCTTCCAATTCGATATGCGAGAAAAGGCCATGCCCTGCCTTTACTTCTTTTGAACCGTGCTTCCGGAGGCCGGGGTGAACCGGTGAATCATTGCTCCCCGCTTCACCTGCATGTCCATTTTTTTTGCCCAGCAGCGACTTGGGGTAGCTAATCGTCACTTCCAGTCCGCCGCGGCTCAGTTTCACCTTTTTGACTCCTGTCTCTTTGGAGTCGGCAGCTTTTTCGTTCTTTCCGGCTTTGGGAGCACTTCCGACTTCTGCCAGGGTTGCCCCGAAAGGAGACGATTTTCCATCCGTCTTCAGAACATCCTTCTTTTTGCCGGCAGCCTCCGTCTTTTTCCCGGAAACATCGATTTTTATTTGCAGTAATTTTTCTATCAAGCTCATGGTGTCACCTTTTTTAAGAGATTCGCCGCGCGGGCCGGGGTTAAAGACTGTAGCAATTTTTGCCGTTGTATGTTGCTGCTCCCGAGATACAATCCAACGAGGATGTGGTCGTCCAGCTTTGCCAGAATAGGAGCCAGGGCATCTTCGTCCATCGTGAGCAGGCTCTTGCTCACTTCCTGAAATTTAACTTCTTCTGCATCGTAAGCAGGTACTTCTTTCCTGGAAGAAGCTATTTCCTCCTTCCGGGACAGGCTGTCTTCCAGACCTGCTATCCTGTCTGCCTGACGGCCGGTGATTTTCTGCAGGGAATCAATAATCATTTTATCCGTTTTATCTGCCAGTGCTTTTTGGAGTTGGGTCCTTAGTTGATCAATCTGCCGGTTCAGCGTATCTACTTTGAGGGGATTAAAGTTCGTAAAATCATATTCAGGGGGTAATCCTGTATTTTCGACCATCTTTTTCACTTTAATTGCCTGCTTCGGATTCAGATAGGGATAAACCAGATAGCTTCCAACCATCGCCAGTATGAAACCAACCATAAGAATACCGATGATTTTTATGACGGTCTTCATCACAATCAGCCACTTTTGCGGTGAAAACGTTGTGTAGCGATTTCATTCATCATCTTCTGATCCTCACGATCGGCCTCTGCCAGATATTCCAGCCGTTTCTTTTCTTTCAGATCCTCCAGCACTCTTGTGCGCTGATTCGCGACAATTAACTTCTGTCGTTCCTGTTCCGTCCGTTGTTTTGATTGTTCTATCTCCAGACTCAGCCTCGCCAGCTCCTGCTGCCGGGCCTGGATAAACGCGTTCTGCTGCCGGTATTCCGCCGGGGAGCACAGGGCGTCTTTATTATCCTGCTGCCTGCCGGTATATTGGTCCAGCCCGGTGCGGGCGGTATTCCATTGCTCTTTCAGCCCTATCAGGAGTTGCATCTGGCGGGCGAACTGCTGTTCCTGAAGTTCTTCTTCATGACGGCGGATTTTCAGAACCGGATCCAGTTTGAATCTGAATTTCTTCATAGGCTATTTCATTACAGATGAGCGCATTTATTCCTGTTCTGTCTGTTCCGTTTCTGTCCGGATGATGTCGCTCAGGCGCTGCCAGATATCCGCGTCGAAGTCGGAATCGTCCAGATCCTGCTTCAGAAATGCAGTTAAGGCATCAATCTTTTCTATGGCTTTATCGATGGCAGGATTACTGCCTTTTGCATAAGCTCCGATGTTGATCAGTTCCGAAGCATCCCGGTAAACGGCCAGCAGTTCCCGCGCCTGTTGTGAGAGTTTCCGGTGCTGCTTTGATATCACCTTCGGCATCACCCGCGAGACGCTTTCCAGCACATCCACGGCCGGGTAATGGTTCTTGTGAGCCAGGGCTCTCGACAAGACGATATGCCCGTCGAGGATTGAGCGCACGGCATCGGCTATAGGCTCGTTCATATCATCATTATCGACGAGCACGGTATAGAGTCCGGTGATGCTGCCTGTTGCCGTGTTACCTGCCCGTTCCAGCAGTTTGGGAAGCATGGCAAACACGCTCGGAGTGTATCCTTTGGTCGTGGGAGGCTCACCCGAGGCCAGGCCGATTTCGCGTTGGGCCATAGCCACACGGGTGACCGAATCCATCATCAGTAAAACATTCTTGCCCTGATCCCGGAAAAACTCGGCAACTGCTGTGGCGGTAAAGGCCCCGCGAACCCGGTTCATCGCCGCCTTATCAGAGGTGACAGCCACCACCACGGAACGAGCCAGTCCCTCGGGACCGAGCGAGTCTTCGATGAATTCCCTGACCTCCCGGCCCCGTTCGCCAACCAGACCGATGACATTGATGTCGGCAGACGAATGCCGGGCGATCATGCCCATCATGGTGCTTTTCCCCACTCCGGATCCGGCGAAGATGCCCATCCGCTGGCCGCTTCCAACAGTAAGAAATGAATCGACGGAACGGATGCCGGTTCGCATAGGCCGGTTGATCGGTACCCGCTGGAGCGGACCGGGCGGTTCATTATAAAGTGGATAAAGATCCAGATCGACTAACGGCCCTTTTCCATCAATCGGATTGATATGTGAGTCGACGACCCGGCCAAGCAGATCCCATCCGACCATAATTTCCATGGGCCGGTTGAGGGGTTCTACCAAAGCGCCTGTCCCTACGCCGTTAATATGGTCGAGCGGCATCATAAGCGTCCGGTCGGATCTTACACCGACCACTTCAGCCTGAACCAGCTCATCGGCGCCTGCATGAATATTATACATCTCTCCAAGAGTGGCTCTCAGGCCGGTAACCTCGATAACCAATCCGACGATTGAGACTACACGTCCATATCGGGTGGCCGCGACCCGCCGGTTTATGATATGTGACTCCAGATCAGCGAGATACTTCGGCATCATTGTCTTCCTCCGATTCGTCATTACCGCCGATCAATTTCTTCGATCCGGCCAGCTGGTACGATTCATTCAACTGGTCCAGTATTTTTGCGAAACTCCTTTCGACAACCTCGCTCTGCGTTTCTATGCGATACTCCCCGGGTTTGAGGTCGTGATGTAAACTGATTTCGATATAACCTTTGTTTCCTGCGCGCCTCAGCAACGGCTCGACCGTTTCGTAGTCGGAAGCCGAAACACTAACGACAACCTGGGTTTTATCAGTAAGCTCGCGCAGGACCTGCTGAATCTCTCCGCTGACCTGTTCTTTAAGTTCCTGCCGCTCGACCGGCACCTGGAGCACCTTTCCGGCCAGCCGGAAGACGAGATCTGCCATATCAGGCTGTAACTCCTCGAAGAAAGCTTCTATCTGATGTTCCATTTCGTCCAGCATATCCGAGAGACGCCCGGCCGCTTTGATATATTCCTGCCGGGCATTGGCCTGCCCCTCCTCCAATCCGACCTGGTAGCCGTCGCGATAGGAGGTTTTGCGAATATGTTCGAGGCGACGCTCCCACAGCTGTTCCTTTTCCTCCAGTGCCTTCTGAAACTCTTCACCGGAGAAGGTAGTCTTGTCGAAAAGCTGTTCGTACCCGAGTGATCTCGACTCTCTGTCGGCCACCACGAAAAGATCCCGCGTAATGACTTGTGAACTCATTGATTTATCTCCTATTCGATAATTCCACCTTC
>CAZNHE010000115.1:0-8381 GCA_964572735.1 uncultured Chitinophagales bacterium
ACCCCGCAAAACCAGCAGATCGCAAATTCAAGCCAAAGCGATCGGCCGATTTAATATTGGTTTTAGCACTTACGTTTATCTTCTCTGTGATATATTTAAAGGGCAGAGAATACTATGAAAGGCATAGAATCTACATTCTAAGCAAATAGGGCATGCTCATACATGTTGAATTACCTATATAAAAATAGCCCTATACTTCTATTTTGCTTTGTATGGATCGCTGTATTCTATTTCTATTCTTTGCATTTATATCCAATGATACACATCACCATGCATACATGGGTAGTATTATTGACGGGTATTACATTTATTCTACTTGGCTATTTTCTGTATGCAACATCCTGTACCTTCATAACCAATCCCAGAGAATATGATATAGTCGTCAACGACAGAATGATGATTGCCATTATATTGATCATGTCATTCATGATAATTCTTGGGACCATCTTCAAAATTCAGGAATTAAGCCGAATATTGGGAGGCGCTAGCGTCTTCTTTACTGATCCAGCCAGAGTTAGGGCAACGGTGATCCAAATAAACGATGGTATTTATCCTCTCTCTATTAAATATAAGATTGCAGAATATATGATAAATGCAGGCATGCCTGTATCAATTATAGGAGGAATTTTTTTTGCAACATTCTCGAAATATCGATATATAGGCTTGATAAGTATTACAAGTAGTACCCTTGTATCACTTGTAAATCTATCGCGTTATTTATTTTTAGCGAATATTATATTTTTCGTGATAGCTTATTTCTATACCACATATTATTATAGCAGAGAAAAAAGGATACTACTTATTCGCAGGTTCATAAGACTTCTGGTTGGAGTACTCATCTTCACACTTGCCATTTTTTCCATAATTAGCAGAGCAAGAACTTCTCATACAGCGAATGTAGCTGACATATTATATAAGAATGCTTATTTCTATCTTATTGGAGGCATTCCATCGTTAAACATTTTTTTATTACAAAATCATCACTTTCTATATGGCGCCTCCATGCTCAGAAGCGTGGTGAAGTGGCTCATCCGCTTAGGAATGTGGGATCCGCTACAATTTATGGGCACTTATGATGAATTCGTAACTGTATCGCCGGGAATCCAGCTCAATACATATACTTTTGCGCTAAACATGTATCAGGATTTTGGACTTCCGGGAACGATTCTTGTTTCGTTCATCTGGGGTTGGGTTTCACGATGGGTTATCCAAAGATACCTAACGAAATTTAGCTTGGTAAATCTATTGTGGGTTTCCATTTTTACGCTTTCACTCGTACGGTCTTCTTTCACCTTCATTTTTCAAGGGATATCAGTTTTGCTATATTGGCTATTTATTATATATATAGTTCAAGTGCTTTTCGGTAAACGTATGATCTCAATGAATTCCAAGAGGGATAAAGAGCAAACTATTTGGTAAACAAAATAGTTTAATCATCTGAATGATAATAGACAGAAAACTAAACCTTTTTTTTATAGTCGGTCATGGAAGATCAGGCACGATGTTTCTTTCCAGACTACTGAATTGTGCTGAAAAGGTAATGGTTAAACACGAAAACCACTATGAAGATATCATATACTTTCATCTAGGGATGACGGATAACTACCATAATGTGATAACGAATCAACTCTCAGAAAGGTTCAAGAGAAGATTCGATGAATTGCCTGAAGATATCACCGTTTACGGTGAAGTAAATAGCCTTTTGCGATATGATATTGAATGGCTCAGACAGAATTTAAACCCATTTTTACTTCATCTGATCAGAGATGGGCGGGATGTTGTCAGATCTATGTATTCGAGAGCAGTCTATCTTAACCCTACTCAATACATACCAGCCTACCCTGATGACAGTGATCCCTATTCCCTTAAATGGCATGATATAAGCAGGTTCGAAAAATTGTGTTGGTATTGGAATCACTCTAATGTATATATAAAAAAAAGAATAGACGACTATATCAGATTTGAAGATATTTTGACTGACTATAATATCTTAAATAAGAAGATCCTGACTCCGGTTAATATTCATCTGCCTGAGGATAAATGGGAGGCAATGATAGAGCAACCTGTTAATTATACCCATATATCCAAGACAAAAAATTTTATAAATAAGGTGCTTCCTTATTATAAAAGGGCTGAAGTTAAGAGGATACCGCATTGGAAAGATTGGAATAGCGAAATGACTGATAAATTTTGGCAAATTTGCGGTGACACTATGAAGAAATTCGGGTATGGTGAACCATAAACAATTGTTTTAAGTTCTTTCAAATGTCGAAGAGATATCTTCAAATCACAAACCCAATTAATACCGGTGGAAATATTTATGAGTATAGTATTTATGATCAACTACGCAATAAAATAGACATTAATTGTTTTAAGCTTGATCCGGAGTACCCCTCCTTTCTCAGGCCGAGGAAGTTACAGTATCTGTATCAGCTTAACAGGCTCGATACTTCACCGTATGATGTATTACTAGTGAATAAGGTGGCGACACATTGTGGCATTCTTAAAAAACCCGGTGAGAAAATCTTAATATTACATCATATTGATCCTTCATCATCCAGCCATCCGGTTGTGGATAAATACTTTGACAACTATCTGCTAAAAAACCTTAACAAGTTTTCCTTGGTGATAACAGTATCAGAATATTGGAAGCAATTTCTTTCCAAGCGTATGGATGGGCGCAAGGTACGTATTATTTACAATTCATTCGATATAAATAAGATTAATCAGGCGTTAAATGATTTTGACGCTGTTTATTTTAAAAAGAAGCATCATATTCCATTGGATAAGATCATCGTGTACGGTGGAAACTCCTTGCGTGTTAAAGGAATAGGCGCTTTGACAAAGTTGTTAAAAGATCAGAAGAAATTTCATATTATAACTTCAGGAAAAAAGGATATAGATTATGATAATCAACATTTGAATCTCGATTACGAAGACTATCTGCGCTTATTAAAATGCGCAGATGTCAGTATCCTGCTGCCTGATTTAAAGGAAGGTTGGAACCGGTGTGCCCATGAATCAATTTTATGTGGAACTCCGGTTATAGGGAAAAAGTCAGGAGGTTTGGGTGAACTTTTAGAGAAAACAAAACAATCAGTGATCACCGGTTCTGAATATGCTGATGAACTGATTTCATTAATTAATAAAACAGTATCAAATAAAGACAATCTTCTATTCGGTCAAAAGGTGCTCTCAAAATACGATATGCATTATTTTTCAAGAGAGTGGTTAAATGTGTTGAATGAAGCAAAAATTGTATAAACAATAAAATGATTCAGTCGACTTTCCCCCAAATTTTGCGACGAGAAATAAATGAATTTATCTGATTCAATCTTCGCAGTTGATTCGTGCGGGATGTGAAAACCTCATAACTTGTTTGAGTAATTAAGGTGGAATAACCCCTCCAAGTTTTGTGTTTTTAGGAAGCTTCGATCTTTTAGAAATCGGTCAGGAAGGACCGGTTTTATGAATCAGAAACTAAGCGTCTTTTCATCAACAATACCTACTGGATTAACACCTGGATGGGACGATTTCGCGCCTCAAAGATGATGAAGAGAACCAATATGCGCAAGATAGGGGGACAAGTGTGATCTATGTGATGAAGTTCCTGCTGAATCTGCCCTTTTGTCTCATGGATACCCGGGAATCCACCGCTTCTGTTGGGGGAAGGGTATTGAATCAGATTAGTGCTGCGAACCATTTGCAATACTTTGAGGATACTTCGAATACACCAGAAAGACGGACCAAACATGGAGTCACCTCAGGTAACAAGGCCTTGGGTGGATTTCAAAGCTCAAAAATATATACCATTGAGACAACTCGATAGGTTTTTGGTAAAGCATTTCTCGTTTAACAATGATGTCAATGGTATTGTACAGCTGCCCCAGAAGATTTTACTTTCAATCTTGCAGCGTTCTTCTATTTATTTTTGGTCATTCTGAATTTGACAAATAAATGTAGCCTTTGGACAGCACCTTTTCTATTTTTAAACAAGTATAGAGACATCATCATATAGATGAATGTATACTTATCGTGACAAGCCATTGCCAATGACACCTTACAAACGCATCGTTCATTTAAGTTCGGTTCATTATCTGTTCGACACCAGAATCTTTCACAAAGAATGCAAAAGTCTTTCACAGGCAGGTTACGATGTATCGCTAATCGTGCAACACGACAGCACCGAAAGTATAGACGGCATTCACATTATCCCTGTTCCCCGTAACACCGGTAAGTACTGGCGTATGATCAAAACGAGTTATCAAGTGTATCGTAAAGCTCTGACCCAAAAAGCCGATCTTTATCATTTTCATGATCCGGAGCTAATACCGTATGGGTTATTACTCAAGAAAAAAGGGTATAAAGTTATCTATGACGTTCATGAAGATGTGCCTAACGACATTCTTACAAAAGGATATATTCCTAAACCATTTAGAAAAATTATCTCCTATCTGATGAACAAATTCGAGATCTGGGCATCGGGACATTTTGATCATATCATTACTGTTAATAAGACAACATCTCGTTTCGAAAATTTGAATAGTACTTCTGTTAAAAACTACCCTGATTTGCAATCTTTGCCGACTAATGATAATCTATCTGAAAAAGAGGATCCAATCGTAACCTATATCGGCAGTATAACTGAAATAAGATGTGCCGTTGAAATGGTTGAAGCCGTGAATATAGTTGGTCAAAAACGGAAGGTAAAGCTCATCATGGGCGGTAATATTTCCCCAAAATCGTTACTTTTTCAACTTAAGAGGCTTGATGGCTGGCATAATACCGATTACAGAGGCTGGGTGAATCGTGAGGAAATCGTTGAAATAATGTCAAAAACGAAAGTTGGTTTGGTTGTTTTAAAGCCTATTCCGAATCATCTGGATGCGCTGGCAACTAAATTGCTCGAATATCTGGCACTGGGTGTGCCCGTTATATCCTCTGATCTTTCGCTTCACAGAGAAATTATTGAAAAAAATAACTGCGGAATAATTATTAATTCAAATAATGCTCAGGAAATTGCGGACGCCATTCAATGGTTTCTGGAGCATCCTATTGAGGCAACTGAAATGGGAGAACGAGGGCGGAGGTACGTTTTGAAAAATATGAACTGGAATATGGAAAAGAAAAAGCTTTTATCCGTCTATAACAATATATTGATGAAATAATAAGTTGATTATAGTCTATAATCATATTTATGATACCTTGAAACAATTGAATATATCCGTACTTATAAAGCAATTCACACAGACTTTTTCCATTGAAGATACTTATTATCACTCCCAAAATTCCTTATCCTCCTTATCGCGGTGACAAACTCAAGATATTTAATATTTCAAAAATTCTTGCCTCCCAAAACTATGTAAAGATTCTGAGTTTTCATGAGAATAAGAACAGTCTTATGAATCTCGCTAATTTAGAAAAGTTTGGTATCAATATTGAAACAGTCAAACTTTCTTTGCTCCATTCCTTCTTCAACCTTTTAACCGTTTTCTTTTCAAAAATACCCTTCCAGGTTGGATACTATTCGTCATCAAAGATGAAAAATAAAATCAAGTCTTTGCTATGTGAAGAAGAATTCGATGTTATTTATTTTCACCTCATTAGAACAGCTCAATATTTTGAGGCAACACAAAGTTCGCATGCAGTTAAAGTTTTGGATTTTACAGACGCTGTTTCTCTTTACCTCTCTCGCTTTTTAGAGATTACAAAAAATCCCTTGAAAAGGTTTGCTGTTAAATCAGAACTGAAAAGGATTCAGGAATATGAAAAGGTTTCCGGAAAGTTTGATACGCTATTTGTGTGTTCCATTAAGGATAAAGAATACTTGCAACAAAAAAAGATCCACCAAAACATAAAATTACTCGAAAATGGGTTTGATGCAAGTTACTTCAAACCGGAGAATAATGGATTCGAAAAGCATAGAATAATATTTACCGGAAATATGCCTTATTTCCCCAACCGTGACGCTGTAAACTATTTTTCGAAGGAAATTTTTCCTGAGGTTCTAAAAAAGTACCCTGATTCAAAATTCTATATAGTCGGACAAAAGCCGCCGCAGAGGGTTCGAAAACTTGAATCGAATAATATTGTTGTTACAGGTTTTGTTGAAGATATCAAACAAGAATATTTGAAGAGTGAAATAAATGTAGTTCCAATAAGATTTGGCGCCGGCACATTGAATAAAGTAATCGAATCTCTGGCCCTGGGGGTGCCTGTTGTTTCGACATCTCTTTCAATCCTCGGCCTACCTGATGAGCTTAAAAAGTATATTTTAGTTGCTGATAATAAAAAGGAATTTATTGAAAAGATATCTTCTGTGTTCGATAATCCTAAAATCCGGCACACTCTGATGAATGAAGGAATCGAAAAGATTCATACAAGGCTTTCATGGAAACATATCGTTTCAGAATTCGAAGAATATCTTTCCTACCGGATCAAAAGGAATTGTCCCACTGACAACCAACCTGATGCTTTTCAGTAAAATTTACTCCCTTAAATTCCAGCACGGCTATTCGTTTTTTATATATCTGATACTATTTGTACAGGTATGTTTTGCAAAAGCCACAATCTATTTCCTGATCCAAACCCTACACAAGTTCGGAGCAAAAAGATATGATTTAGTGCCAAATAGCTTTTCTAACGAAAGATACAGTATCTTTAAAATGAAAGAGGGGCGTTCTTTCCATCGGCCTGAATAATTATAAGGGCTATAAAATGGATATGAATTCTTCCACTTTTTGTATGAACTGAAGGTAAGTGTCGTTGATACGGGCCTAAATTTCTTTCGTAAACTTCGTAACCTCCATGGCCCCACGAATTCGTTTAAGGGTTGCTCGTGGACTCCAAACAATCTTGTATAAATTGTCCGGTATCTAGGCGGAATCCAGTGGCTCATCGGCACCTTATTGTCATGTATAACAAGGGGAAACAATTTATTAGGTGTGGTAAGAAGGACTATCGTTTTCGTTGACCGGGTTATTAAATCAATACACCTGTCTATGTTTGAATCTCCCACGTGCTCCAACGTTTCGATACAGGCAAAAATATCAAACTTATTTTCATCAAAACTGAGGGATTCCATCGGACCCGGAACAAAATAACACCGCTCCCTTATCCCCAAAACCTCTGCAATTTTCTCCGCAGCCTGCAACCTCGGGACATCTATGTCACAAAGAGTAGCGTTTTTCCCGCCCGAAAGTAAGAACCCAAAAGCCAGCCAGCCATAGCCGCATCCACAATCTGCTAATGTAGATTCTTTTATACTTATATAGTCTTCAATTGGTACTATATATCTTTTAACAATGTATTGAAGTGTTTTCTCGAAATCTAAATTCGAGTATGGTGAATCTTTGAGATATGGTATTGAGGCAATCTCAATGTTTTGCTCTTCTGTTAAGTGTATCATGAAAAAGTGGTTAATGGCCTAAGAATATAAGAAAAACTGGTGGAGTAAATGAATTGATGAAGTGGCATTATGTAACCCCCTTCTATTTCCTGATCATTCATTACGGGTAGCTCCATGTCAATCAGCACTTATTCATCACCGGCAGATCGAAAGTCCCGGTATATCCATGATAATCGGGCAAGGGCAGGTTCATCTGCCATCGCGAGAGATATTTGCATAGCAGCGCACGGGATGGATGGCTTTATACCGGTTGTTTTGATCGAATGACGCCCGGCTTTCCGTCACAAGTTGTAAACTTGCGACATAGCGCCTGCCTCACTGTATTCCCCCACACGATCCCGGCCTATCCGATGTAGAGCTTTTCATATCTGTCATTAAGTAGTTCTGTGTACTTATCTTTCATTCCCCGTAACAGAAACGACCGGTTTATGATGGTTTTTAACGAATCTTTCTTCCGGGCTATTTTCGAGAACCCATTGGTAATTTGTTTGGCTGATAATCCCATACTTTTCCCAAACTCTTCAAAATCTTTATACCTGAGGTTGCTTTTTTTGCCACCATTGTGAGGGCTGATTCCTCCGGATCATTTTCTTCCGAAATGACCAAACGCATAGACAACAAGTCGTAAGACGGAGCAGTCTCCAGCCTATCTTTGGGTCTTTAAGTAAGGAAGAATTTTTGAGGTGCATATCGCCATTTCCGGTCAGCCAGTTAAAAAGAACCACCTCAAAAAAGCGAACAACATCAAATAATGGATTAGATGTATAACGCTTAATAATCCGGGTGATTTGTTCATGGGAACCTTTATATTTGTCTTCAGTCAGACGTCCGGTTAGCTGGCACATATCTTCCATCGCACGTTTGCTGCCGTCGTCCCCCGATCCATGCGCCGGGTAATAAATGCCAGTTCTCCCGATTTAAGTCACATCAGTCCGTAAGATACTGTTTCTATGCCATTTACTACGCCGTTCTC
>CAZNHE010000116.1:0-8356 GCA_964572735.1 uncultured Chitinophagales bacterium
GGTTGGGGTCCAAAGACAGAATATTATCAACGCGCACGGCATGGGGCAGGGGATCGTGGTTCTTTTTCCCGGACAAACCACCAAAGCATTCGAAGGTTATCCCGACGACAGACAGGTTAGATTTACCCTTCGCGATATCGGGCCGTTAAAGGCACAGATCCCGGAAATCAGCCAGATAAGCGCCGAGTTCAGGAAAAACAATACTCCGGTACATTATGGCATCAACCGCACACGTCCGACTGTGGTCGGGGCTAATCCTGCTTATGGCGAAATGCGTAACATCATTCCACAGGAAGGCGGCCGTTATATCAATCCTTTAGACATGAAGCATCGCCGGCGGGTGGTTGTACTGGGCGACAAGATTAAGAACCTGCTTATGGGTGACCAACCGGCAGTCGGCAAGCAGATTTATATTGGCCAGTCGCCCTTTACCGTCATCGGGGTGACGCAGCCTAAAGTACAAAATTCATCTTACGGTACCCGTGATCAGGATTGTCTGTTCATCCCGATTACGACCTACCAGTCATTGTTCAGCGACAAATATCTGCACGATATCATCTTCAAATATGATGATCCCGAGTTAGGAGATGTCATCCATAAAAAGGTCTACGCAACGCTGGGCGGCCTCCACAAATTCGATCCCACCGATAAAAATGCGCTGGGCGTTTGGGATACAAATGAGACCGACAAATTTTTGCACGACTTCTTCATGGTATTCAACATCTTTTTGGGCATCATAGGCTGTTTCACATTGACCGTTGGCGGGATCGGAGTGGCTAACATCATGTTTGTCGTCGTAAAAGAGAAAACACGTGAAATCGGTATCAGGCGGTCTCTGGGAGCCACGCGGAAAAATATCCTGCTGCAATTTTTCATGGAAAGTCTCTCCATCGTGTTCTTCGGCGCCTTTTTAGGCCTTTTGATATCCGTTGGGATCACCCAGGCTGCCAGCCTGTTTCCTATCAAAGAAGCCATCGGGGTACCCACCATTTCCCTGCGCGTGATCCTGGTTACCGTAGCGGTGTTATCTTTCATCGCTCTGCTCGCCGGATATTTCCCTGCCCGGCGCGCCTCACAGCTGGAACCTGTCGAATGCCTCCGTTACGGCACCTGAAATTATCAATAACAAGTAACATTATGTGGAAATCCCTGTTTCACGAATATTTTAATGACCTAAGGTCGCAAAAACTACGCTCTTTTCTTACTATGTTTGCGATTATGTGGGGGACGATCGCTGTGGTTTTACTGCTCTCGTTCGGACAGGGTTTGAAAGACAGGATGGTTGCCGGCTTTTCAAATAATTTCAATAATGTACTGCTGGTTTTCGGAGGCACTACAAGCAAGAAATTTGAAGGGTTACCCAAGGGAAGAAGTATCCGCCTGCAGATCGAAGACATAAGCTTATTGAAAAGTTCGATCCCTGAAATACAGAAAATCAGCCCTTCGTTCGGGAAATGGGGAACCATGCTGGAAACCAGATTCGGCAAGCGCACTACCTATATGGAAGGCGTCTACCCCTCTTTTGAAGATCTGAGGAATATGTTTCCGGGTGGTAAGGGCCGGTTTCTCAATTATCTGGACGAGAAGTATAAAAGGAAAGTAGTATTTCTGGGGAATGAGATCGCCGAAGACCTGTTCAAAGGCCATCCCGCTGTTGGAAAATCCGTTGACCTGGATGGTGTCCCCTTTACGGTGATCGGAGTCATGGAACCAAAGCTGCAGACCAGCATGAACAATGGTCCTGATGCCGACCGGGCGATCATTCCCGCATCTACCTTCAAAGCTATCTATGGCACGCGTTATGTCAACCAGATATTGATCCGGCCGCATTCTGTTACGGAAAACGAGGTTACCGAAGACGCGATCACGAAGGTACTGGCTTCGCGCTACAAGTTCGACCCTTCCGATGAAAACGCTATAACCGTTTGGGACACGATCAAACAGGCGCAGCAACTTTATATGATGCTGTTCGGTGTTCAGATCTTTCTGGGGGTTATCGGCCTGTTTACTTTGCTGGTAGCGGGCGTCGGCATTGCAAATATCATGTACGTCGTGGTCAAAGAACGTACTCGTGAGATCGGGGTGAAATTAGCCGTTGGTGCGAGGAAAATTCATATTATGATTCAATTTCTGTTTGAAGCACTCACTATCTCGCTGCTGGGCGGCGCCATCGGACTGGGGATATCTGTTGCAATTATTATGCTGGTCCGCCAGTATCCGGCCGGTGATGGACCGATGCGGCTTCTTGCACATCCCGAACTTTCAGTCCCGATCGCTCTGACATGTACCATCGTTCTGGTAATGGTTGGATTTCTGGCCGGTTTCTTCCCCGCACAAAAAGCCGCAGGCCTTGACCCTGTGGAATCTCTGCGCTACGAGTGAGGGAGTACACCCGATGACGGCAGGGGCGCATGGCCAGGCGCTCCCACATATGCTCCTTTCGTCCCCCATTTTCGGAGAATCCCGCTAATTCTGATTCCCTCTCTCCGCCTCAGAAATGTTCCTCCAGGAGCCGGAGTAGCTTGGTCCGGGTGAGCGGCTTACTGATAAAACCGGACACTTCCCCATACGACTGGGCGCGCCTCTCATCTTCAGGATTAAGAGAGGTTGTAAGCATCACAATAACAATACCGTTCTTTTGTTCATCCGGCAGTTTTCGGTATTCATCCAGAAAATCCCATCCGGAAAATTTCGGCATATTGATATCCAGCAGAATAAGGTCCGGTAGCCGGCAGGGGTCTTCGTCACCGTAATTTCCTGTTTTCTTCGTAAGAAAGGCGAGAGCCTCTTCAACACCATGGGTTATCCGAACATGCTCGGCGCATGCCGTTTTTTTTATGATTAATTCATGTATAAAGTTCGTGGGGCCGTCGTCGTCAATAAGTAGTATACAATTTAGCTTCAATCTCATACTGCCTGGAAGGGTATCGTAAAATGAAACGTACTTCCTTTATTTAAAATCGAATGCACCCAGATTTTTCCGCCATACAGGCCGACAATCTTCTTGCAGTGTGCAAGTCCTATCCCTGTACCCTGGTATTCGGTGCGGGGATACAGGCGCTGGAAAATGGTAAAGACCCTTTCATAGTATTTTTCTTCTATGCCAATCCCATTATCCTTCACAGTAAATTTGAACATCCCGTCCTTCTGCTGTGCCGTTATGCTGATATGTGGGGGTACATTTTTTCTGTGATATTTTATAGCATTATAAATAAGGTTCTGTAAAAGTAGCTTGATCTCGATAGAATTGGCATTAAAAGTCGGTAATGTTTCCACCTCAATCGTCGCGTGTGTCCTGTCAATGGCGGGGCGGATTTCGTGGATGATCTCCGCCACAATCTTGTTGCAGTCGACCTGCTCGAGCTTCCGCTCCCGCCCGATCAATGAATAATCGAGAAGAGCCTTAATCATATCTGCCAGACGGGAGGTAGCCTCGGAAATATAAGACAGGCATAACCGGGCATCCTTATCAAGATCCTCCTTCCAGTTTTGCTCCAGCAGGTCTGCAATGCTGGAAATGGTACCCAGGGGTTCCTGTAAGTCGTGTGATGTGATATAAATAATCTGCTCAAGCTCCTTATTCTTTTGTTCAAGCTGCCTTACGTCATCGGTAAGTTTGTGATCAGTCAGGTCATGGGCGATTTTAGTGAATCCTATCACCTCACCTTTTTCATCGTGGAGTGCGGTAATTACAACACGCCCCCAGAAAACCGTGCCGTCTTTTCGCACACGCCACCCTTCGGCGGACACCTTGCCCTCCCGGGCGGCCTTCTCAATAAGTTTTTCGGGAATACGTTTTTTCTGGTCTTCGGAGGGATAAAATACCCGGAAATTACGGCCGATGATTTCGTCCGTCTTATATCCCTTGATCCTCTCGGCTCCCTCATTCCAGGTCATGATAGTACCCTCCCGGTCGAGCATAAAAATGGCGTAGTCTTCGACTTCTTCCACCATTTTGTCGTACTGAACCCGGGGCAGATCCGGTTTTTTATCATATCGTTCCGGGGCTTCCCTTACCTGATCCGGCCTGTCGGCAACATGTATAATTTTGGTGAAACCAATCACTTTTCCATGCTCGTCATGCAGAGCCGTGATTACTGTGCTTCCCTGGAAAACCGTGCCGTCTTTTCGTACCCGGCAGCCTCCGTGAAACGCTTTTCCGTCTCGAACCGCTTTTCGGATCAGGCTCTCCGGAAAATGCTTTTCCCGCTCTTCCGTGGAATAAAGAACACTGAAATGGCAGCCGATGATCTCATCGGAACTATACCCGAGCAGTTTCTCAATCCCCCGATGCCAATTCAGCACCTTACCCTCTTCATCAAGCAGAAGGATAGCATAGTCATCTACCTCCTCCACCATTTTCTGGAGGTAATGATTCTCTCTTTGAAAATACTTGACATAAGAAAACTTTTTCGTTTCCATATCACCACTTATGTCATCCGGGGAGACACATATACCGGCCTTTTCCTGCAGTGGTCGGATCTTCAGATGTAACCTCTTGTCTATAAAAGAATACCTCTTGGTACTAACAAAAAAGGATATCCACATCCTGAGATGATAACGCAGAACGCCACCCGTGTCCCTGGCCGAAAAAACGGTTTATCTTACCTGTTAACTACCCAACTTATAAAGGATAGGTTTGTTCTTTAAAGCATCTTAGTAATAATCGATGATTTCAATGTAATAGCCAAGCCTCACCACATGCTACACGCTTGACTGAAGTTGTGATTTCTTAGTACCTGCAACCTCTTGCACGGGTTCCGGGGTATCTGCGTGTATTATTGCCTCGGGCAGGCTAAAGTGGAATTTACTCCCTTCACCCTGTCTCGATTCCACCCAGATTTTACCTTTGTACACTTCAACGATTTTCTTGCAATGGGCTAATCCGATTCCCGTACCTTCGTACTCTTCAGAGGTGTGAAGACGTTTGAAGATGACAAAAATCTTGTCTTTGTATTTCTCGTCAATTCCGATCCCATTGTCTTCTACGGTAAACTTCCAACCGTTGTTACTCTCCCGCGCATAAATCGAGATTTTGGGCGGAACGTTCTTTTTCCGGTATTTAATGGCATTACCGATCAGATTCTGAAACAATAATTTCATTTCAACAGGATGTGCCGTCAGTTTCGGCAACGGATCAACGGATATCTCTGCCTGGTTAAGATCAATTGCTGTTTTCATATCGTCGAGCGACAATTTGATAATCTGATTGAGATCTACCTTTTCACGGTATTTTTTCCGGCCGACCCGTGAATATTCCAGCAGATCATCAATGAGGTCGGTCATTCTTGCTGTCGACTGTTTAATCCAGTCGATGTAAGACCAGGCCTCCTCACTGAGTTGATCTTTATCGCATTCCTCTTCGAGCAACGAGATAAGACCGGTCAGTGTTGTCAAGGGCTGTTGCAGGTCGTGTGAAGCGATATAAACAAATTCTTCGTGCTCCCGGTTCGTTTTCTCCTGCTGCTGTTGCTGCTGCTCGATAATGTATTTCTTCTCGACAAGATACGCCTCACCGATGGTACGCATGCAGACATCAATGAACAGCTCCATTCCCCGCCGTGCCGTAATGGCTTTTCCGGGATTCCGGCTGTAATGTTCATCCAGTTTCAGAAAGTTAAAATCCCGTAATGCTTTTATCAGGTCATACCACGAACTGAAGCTGAAACCCATTTCGGCATATTTGACACCCTGGTCAATGAGGAACTGGATATACGGTCTCCAATTCTGCTCGCAAATGGCCTTCTCTTCCAGTTCATTGGAGTATCTCCTGCTTTCCTCTATTTCTTCTTCAGACATCTCCATCATTACTCTTCTAATGATGGGATGATCGGACAGTTCATGCAAGCTCCATTCCCTGAGCTCATCGTGATAATGACGGGAGAACAGATAAAACTCTTTCATCTGCTCTATCTCTTCCGCACGAAGGCGGGGGATTAATGATTGGGTAAGATCTTCAGAGTGATAGGCATTCATACGTTCCCAGACAATTGTTTATAGATCAATTAGATAAGCATAAAACTTTTTCCCTTCTGACCGGCAAAAGAAAGATCTTCCGATGAGTGAGTAGTAACGAGAAATCGTCGTTCATATTCCACAAAATCTGTTTATACTTTCGGTACAGCGACATTTCACCAGCGCACATTTCTCTAAAATTTCAGAAAACGATTATGCTCATCTTATGGGCCGGATACGCGTGGCAGGAATTGCACCCTTTTCTGTAAGTCATAAGAAATGAAAAGAGTCGTTAGTATTCTAATTAGAACATTCTTAAAAATGCTCGGGTTGAGAACAATCTTTAAATATCCCCTAAGCATGTCCACATAGATGATGCAAAAGCCCTTATATTGTGGTAAAGTATTGATACATGGGGTTTTATGAGGCTATTTGCGGGCGAAAGGCAGCCCGATCATCAATACTCAGATTAGGAGGATCACATAACTCTGCAGGCCGGAGAGCCTTCCGGCGCTTGTCTGTCGGACAGACTGTCCGACCTACATATCGTTGGCCATATTGTAGGAGATCATTTCGGAGTGGACAAATCGCATTCCATTCCAAATCCTGACTTCGACTTCGATGCGGGTGGAATCGATATGAATGATGTTATAGGCGTTAGGTTCATGGCGAACCCTGGTAGAGGTGGCTGTGCCGGCCTGCACCGCAACCGTAGACCGGATTATATGAGGGTAGAAGGGCTTGATTGCCCCGGAATACTGCCTGTGGAGATGACCTGCCAGCAACAAATCAATACCACACTCATCCACAATGTTCAGTGCTTTCCGGGCGTGCCCCACCAGTTTCACCCCATCCTCCCCCGACGGAGGAATAAAGGGATGATGAGTCACTACCACTTTCGGAATATGATTGGGAATGGAGCACATCCTTTCCCTCATATTCCTTATCTGGGCTACGGAAATTCTGCCCTCCTTCCATGTCAGTGACCGTGCTGTATTGATACCGCATACCACCAGTTCTCCATCATAATAAAAGGGGTCGAGAACCCCGGTGATATATTCTCTGTACCGTTTCAGTGGAGCAAAAAACCGACGGAGCACATCGTAAAGGGGGATATCATGATTACCCGGCACAATAAGCATGGGAAAAGGAAACCGCTTCAAATAATCTTTCGCAGCAAGAAACTGGCTGGTCCGCGCCCGCTGTGTCAGATCTCCGCTAACAACAATGATGTCGGGGAATTGGGTTTGCACGTCTTCATACAAGGCTTCTGCGATGCGCAAATCCGCTCTGCCGAAATGCAAATCAGAAATATGGAGGATTTTCTTCATTGGAATGATGAAAGGACGCAATGGAAAATGATTTCAGACCGCATCGTGTCTCCGGCACTGCCTGTGCGCCGTCAATTTTACGCGTCCTTTATGTTTTTTGTAGTCTGACATCATCATAAAATAAAGTTTTGGATACCAACCCGCATTCCTTCTGACCCGCCGCTTTCCATGCAGAGTATAAGCGGGCACAGGTAAACGATTTGCGGCAACACATGCGGCAACGTATCAGCGGGGTTATGGAAAAACAGCCGGCGCCTCCTGAGAAGCCGTATGCAGCATCCTTATTCAGAAGGCAGAATCACTTTGAGGACGGCCGGGCGTATTTTGTACCGGATAGGCGGCGTCATTTTTACGATTTCTCCATCAATGGATACCCTGACTTTTCTGCGGTCTGCATGCAACACGAAGGCCTCCACAAGCTGGAAATGAAAATTCTTATCCTGCATAACTTTATTTACAAGCGTTAGTAATAATAACTTCAAAACACCCGACCGGCTATGAACATTAGCGGTATACAGGCTTAGCTTTCCGTCTGTTAGCCGGGTTCTTCTCCCCAGATTAAAAAGTTCGAGGTGATATTCATTATTGCCGACAAACACAAACGGCGTGATCAGGGCGGAATGATCCTTTTCCGTCCCGATGGAGACCCGGAACAAGGGAAAGCGCCTGAAAACGGTAATACCTGCGATCAGCATAACGATCCATTTCGTGCCGCCCCATCTGGCAAGCAATTTTTCGCGCAGGTGCACTGCGTGAGGATAAAGGCCGACGGAAGAATTATTGATGAAAACGGTACCGTTGACTTCTCCCACATCAATCGCCTGTTCCTTTCCGGTCACTGTAAGTGCGGCGGCTTCTTCCAGGGCAAGCGGTATCCCGGTGTCTTTAGCAAAATTATTAAACGTCCCACCGGGCAGAATGCCCAATGGGATATCTTTTCCTGCCATAAGGGCGGCAGCGGCGCTTATGGTTCCATCACCCCCTGAAACCACGATACGTTCCACGGATTCCGCCGCCAAATCTTTGATGACAGAGGCAAGATCTCCCCCATCCGTTTCCCTCAAAAGCAC